>JANLSD010000289.1:0-13371 GCA_031362245.1 Acaryochloridaceae cyanobacterium OTE_25_metabat_464
GTCATTGCCTTTGCCTCCGCTGAAAAAATCATCTCCGAAATCGCCATTGAGGTTGTCATTTCCGTTACCTCCCCATAGCTCATCAGCAACGGTTGTACCATTCAAGGTATCATTGCCATCACCTCCAATCAAAATAGCTCCATTGTGTCGATAGGGGACAAACGTTGGAAAAATATATCCTTTCTGGAAAAGATCAGCCCCCCATAACACATCAGCATTAGTAGTGCCATATAAGATGGGTTTATTTCCTTCCACAAAGCGAGTTACACCTGTATTAAATAAATTTGTAAGCATGCTATCGATATCTACTTTTAACTTGACTAGGTCTAGCCCCTGAAAAGAATTTCTTTTAATTATATCTGCATCGAAATCTGATTTTCTGTACGTAGTTCTAGGAATAGATTCGCCAACATATTTAATATTAACAATTCTACCAATTCTCGATGGATCAATTCGCTTTTCTAAGTAATCATTTCCAATAGCTGCAATAAAATCAGTTGACACAAAATCAAAATTTTCTTGAATGTTTGTAATAGGTTCAATTGCAAAATTTATAATACTTTTTTCTCCGCTAGAGTTAACAACAAACCTTGCATCATCAGAAATTCTGTATGCCTGAGAATTAAAAATATATACGCGTTCAGCATAATCATCAGTTCCATCTCGGTAGTTCCATTGCTGCATATCCCAGCCAAAGAAATCCAGTCCAAAGATGTTTGCTATTTCCTGCTTAGTGTAAGCTATATCTCTAGCAGGCACGTCAGATTCAAAAAATTTCTGAATAATCTCAAATTGACTTCCAATTGCAAAACGGCCTGCACCATTTTTCATGAATTCTTGAAGGTCAATGTCTACAGAACCTTCAGCAGAAACAGGTCTTATAAGTTTATCTTCGGAAAGATCTACAGGAGTTGATCTTTGCCCATATAGAAATAAATTTGTAACATCTTTGGCTGACAACATGAATTAGGCTCCTTCTAATTAACTAGATTTTTGCTGAGCATATATACTTACGAATTAGAGCCAGTTACTTTCACCTTGAAGGTGCATCAGCGCTTGGATTGCTAACTACTATTTACAAAGAAAACTATAGGTTAATGAAAATTACCACTTTATTTCACCACAGTTTTGAAAGTTTCTCTCAACTCTCACCTTAGCTTTTCTCACATGTTTTGATTTGTCAACAACATCAGTAAAAAATTCCATCACTATTGTTTCTCCAGAGTGATACCCAGTAACTCTATCCAAAAAAGATGGTGATGGCAAATCAAAAGAACTTTTTAGATTAACTTTGCAGCAATTAGGATTCTTGCTCAAGAATTCTTCAAAGTTTTTATATTTACTATATCTTAATACTAGCGATTCTTTTCCATCTATATTAACTCTAATTTTTCTTGTTTTATTCCATCTTTCAAAAGTCAATTTTATTTTTTCTGCTGGATTTATATAACGCATACTTTTGAAGCAAAAACCTGAGTAATTAAGAGCTAATAATAAAACAAAAACTACAACACTAACAAAAATGAATTTTACAAGACGGCTATTGTATCGATTTTCTTGAAACATATTAATTAGCCTTAAAATAAAGGAGCTATTTTCAAATCATGATCGGCAAATTTTAGATAAAAAATTTATTCAAATCTCAAAAATTTTGAATCTATATACTACTTAATTGTCTTGCACAAAAATCATGAGTTAGTTATTAGTATTCGTAGGGATATCATCTTTGATTTTATTTTTCAGTCTTGTTTCTAACTGAGATTTTTATTTTCTCCAAATCATTATTATATTTCATGATCAATTTTTAAGCGATGAATAAATATAGTTTAAATTTACCTTCTAGCGTCAGGACATAGTTCGATAGGTCTGTATTTGTTCATGTCATAGAGAATAGATTTTGGTGAATTACTAAAAAGCCTATGTGATAGTTGTAGTCGAGAATAGATGATCCCTCGGCCCCAAAATCGAGAAGCTCTGTGGTTTTAATAGGGTCGTACATGGACATTGATCCTTAGATTAAGATTAGGTAAAAGATTTTTGGAGAACGGTTGATGTTCAAAACAATCTTTGTGGCGGACAATTAACCCATTCCTTAGAATGGCAACAGAAAGAAGTGAATTTCTGCTGTCAGACGCCCCCAGCCATCTAACTTAACCTTCAAAAAACAAATTGTCCACAACTTGTATGAACTTAATTAGAAATTTTTTTATTGCATATATGCATAAATTTTAGTGTAAATATACACAAAAAATAAAACCCGCTAGAAAGTCTTTGTGATTAGTTTTCTCTTTCTTGAGTATGTTTTATGCAATTTCTGAAAATCAACAACAATGTGTTAATACAATCTAGCTTAGCTTTCTGGCGTCAAGGTACGGCTCAACGGGTCTTGATGTCCTTGACAATCGCTATTCTGTTTATGCCCTCCACACTTGCTAAATCTCTGGATAAGTATTGTGTTTCTCGAATTGGACAGAAACAGGAACCAAGAAAATTCGATTCTTACGCCGAAAACAATCCAAAGCAGTTAACTATCCGTACTCATAGTGGTCTGTTCGATGTATCGGTAGATCACTCATCTCTCGTACTGAAACGAAAAGGAAGCTCGACAAGACTCTCAGAATTCAAAATTCCGCCGAACAATTACTCCCTTATCATTGAGTCTATTACCTTAACTAAAGGCCAATGGCTCTGGGTCAATGGATTTGAAATAGACTTTATGATTGCAGTCAATACAAGTGCAACAATACCCACCTTCGGCAAACCAACTTGGTTTCCCAAAATTTATAGTCGCCCATGTTCCATGTTTGCTGATTTCTTTGGTAATTGCTTGCGTGCCCAGGGAGTTTACAGCAAATCGTTGGGACGTGCTTTTGTTGAGGGTCATCGCGTCAACTTCTTTGGGTTCTCTGAGCCGGTCTCATTTGAGATGATGGAAGGAACAGTCAAGCCTTTACCGAAAATATTACAGGGTGCTCGCTTTGTTTCTGATGTTCCACAGTTAAAAGGAGTTTTATTTAGAGGAGTATTAGACGAAGCTTTATTTTATAATGGTACTACTATTACTACTCTTCCATCTCCATTATTAAATCAGTCAAAAAATAATAAATTTGTAAGCTGGGGCGTCGAAAATACACAATCTGAGCAAACGTTTATTTTGCATTTAGGCTATCTAAAGAATCCTAAGGATTCTCTATTTCTTTCAGAGCTTAAGGCAGGTCCCATACTAAAACCAATTGTTATCTCAGATGAGATCGAGAATGGCTGGATAAATCTTTTTAAGTTGTCACACAATTCGTATTTATGGGGAGTGACACGTCATCGAGTTGTAGCCGAAGTTAGAGGCACTCTACAAACTGTCATAAAAGTTCAAGAACCTTTTTATATTGGTGGTCCTAGTGGGTTCAAACAACTTCCAGATGGAAGATTGACCTTTGCAGTAAGAAACCTGAAAAAAATTAGTAGCAAATCATTTGTTCAATATTCGATCAAAAAAACTTCACCAACTGCTCAATGTAAAGCTATCCTGAATGCTGAAAATCCTATATTGCTAAATGGTCAGTAAAAGATCGTTTTCATAAATCTTTTAATCTTATTTAATAAGTTATGTCTGTAGTCATTAAAGTAATTCATTCTAATTCACTTTTCTGGCAGCAGGCTAAACTTCATCAAGGTTTGATATTTTTGATGATCTCTATTTTATTTGCACCTCCCACACTTGCTAAATCTTTAGATGAATATTGTGTTTCTCAAATTGGGCAAACTGCTAGCAGACTAAGCCTTATCAAAGTCTAATAATCTTAATGATCGACATTTATTGATTTTCCTTGTGTTTGCCTTTTGCCTAAAATACATGAAAAAATATTGCCTGCTTATTCTTTTGGTAAGTGTAATTTTAAATTTGTCAGCTTGTGATGACAAGAAAGATGAACAAAAACCACCTATCGAACTCTTGTCGCAGGAAGCCAAGTTCTCCATTGGTAAGAATATTTTTCGAGTACCTTTAGTTGCGATTTACTCTGATAATTCATCCGGGGCAAAAATTCTTTGCGGTGACAGCGAAAATGAACGCAAAAATTATTGTGCGCTTTCACTTGCTAAAATTATAGAAGAAAAGCAAGCACCAATTCCCATCATTTCACTGTCAATTTCTATGGATGGGTATCAATATTTTAAAGATCCCAAAAAAGAGGAACGCATATACATGCCCAATTTCTGTCCAAAGCTGTCACAAAAATGGGCTGAACAAAGGTGTAGTGGTAAGTCAATAAAACGATCAAACTTAAGTGACTTTCCAGAGGACTTTGACTTGATAGATCCACTTTATCTTAACTCTTTAGATAGTTCATCGATTGGTGGCGCTCAGAAAAATAATGGAGAATTTGTTCGAGAACTTGACCTAAAAATAGGAAAGCCTCAACGTGCCTGTGGTTTAGATAAGAATGGAAGTCCTCTATCTCTCTGTATTGTAGTACTCAAACTTAAAAATGATCTTTTGGCAGTATGGATTGTGACGCGTAGAGAAGGAATAGAACAAGTGATTCAACATGGTGAAGCAATTAAAGCTTTCGTGAAATTTGGTATTAGTGAAACGGAAAATTATCCCGCTTTAGAAAAAGCTATTAAAAGTAAGTAGGAAGGCGTCATTAAACTTACAATGGCTTTCATGCACCGTAAGGGTTTCAGCTATATCCATTTTATATTTAATTTGCCCCACCTACTTATCATGTGAAGCAAGACTTTCAAGTTGGTTCCGCATAGTCAGATTGGTGTGACGGCTGTTGGAGCATTTCGACAAGCAGGTGGAGACGTAATCCCCACGTCTGGTAGCAGTCCCAATCACGCTACCCTAACAGGGTTAAGCCCAGAAAAAATCAGTGATTTGCTGACTCTAACAATGCCGAATCCGTCCAGAAATTCATCCTGATTGGAGGTTTTCAATGAGTTATCCAAAAGTCTATGCCGACTTTCATAATGCTGATCTAAATGGTCGTCTACGCTTGAATTGTGTAGGCACGATCGAAGATCTGAATCTTTTGCACATCGAGTTATCGGATGGTCAACCATTGACGCTTTATAGTGAAGATTTAGAAGTGGACTGCATAGTGCAGTATTCTGATGAGGAGCGTCTTTGGGTAGTATTAATTGATTGGGACGCGGTGCACGAGATTGAAGAAGTAGCGATTTTGGTTAGTTGATGGCTCCAGAAAAACTCACCTGTATTAACTGTCAACACCCCAATCCCTCAATCAACTGTATCTGCCTCGGCAAACAAATCGTCCGTAAATCAAATCGCTCTACAATCGTTCGCCGCGCCTGCTTCCGAATCTCCATCATCCGATCAGGATGTTCCAGCACTCTACAAATCGCATTCACTAAATCTTCCGACGAGAAAAAATCCACCAACAGCCCATTTTCTCCATCTCGAATTACCTCGCTCACCGGAGCCGTAGCCGAACCCACCACCAACGCCTGAGCCGCCATCGCCTCCAACATCGACCAAGACAACACAAACGGATAGGTCAAATACACATGCACACTTGATACCTGTAAAACGCGAATAAAATCCTCATAGGGAACCTGCCCCAAAAAATGGATCCGACGCAAATCAACCTGCCCCCTCACCTCCTCCAAAAACAACTGCCGATAGGTTTGCCCAGCAGCAGGCGGTACGCTATAGCTGACCCCATCGCCCCCCACAATCACCACATGGGCCAGAGTCCTACGCGCCATAATCTCTGGTAAAGCCCGCATAAATCGATGGTACCCACGGCAGGGTTCCAGATTGCGACTAACAAACGTAATCACCTCATCCTGAGGCGTTAACGTCAAATTATCCCGTGAAAACCTTATCCTAGCCTTCGGATCCGGCATCACCTGTGTCGTATCGATCCCATCATGAATTACCGAAATCTTATCCTGATAGCTAGATGGAAACGTAGACCATTGCCACTGCGTTGGACTTACCCCATAGTCCGCCTGCTCCAACGCAAAGAGTTGACTCGCATTCTTTGATCGGATCTGCATTGCCTCCTGCAGCGTCTGCTTAGAAAACTCAGGATCGAAGTTACAGTCAGCGCCGTGTACATGGTAGTAAAACTCAAAATACCCCAACAGCTTTGCCTGCGGCCAAATATCCTTCAGAAAGAGAGACTCTCCCCATCCCGTGTGGGCATAAATCACATCGGGATAAAAGCCACTCTGCTTTAACTGAGCTGCCGCCACCGCACAAGCCTCTGCTCGAATCAGCTTTGTCTCAAAATCAAGCGCGAACGGATGAATTTGGGGACTACTGCTGCGTTGCGGTTTGTAGAAGATGGTTTTGATGGCTGGGAGAGGCGATCTCTTATTAATCGCCAAAGCCAAAACCTCATGTTTCCTTGCCGCAAACGCCGCTGCAAGATGAATAAACTGACCTGGAAAGTTTTGATGGACAAAAAGAATTCGCATAACCGCTATTTCTACAACACTAATTCTGGATAATTGCATTACACATGCAGAGTCCCCCTAGCGTCTTAGATGGGCTGGGGGTGAGGGCAAATGTGGAGCTTGTTAGAGCTAAATGCTTAAAGAGCCATCCCCAGAAACACCTCAGTTAATAGCCCCCAAGGTCATCAACGACGCCTTCTGCGCTTCCGTCACCCCCGTCACCCCCTCAATATTCATCTGGTCATAGGGTTTGTCTTCCTGAAGAGTTTGGAGACACTGCCCCGTGGCAGAATCCCAGCGCTTAATCGTCCCTTCCTGAGCCGAACTAAGCACCTCCGAAGTTTGAGGATGAAAGGCCACAGACCAGACATCCCGTTCATGACCATAAAGTGTTTGGAGGCATTCTCCTGTCGAAACAGACCAGAGTTTTACGGTGGTATCGTTACTACCGCTGGCAATAATGTCGCCAGCAGGGCTAAAAGCCACCGACCAAATCGAGCCGGAATGACCTTCTAAGGTGTTGAGGCAGTCACCGGATTCAACATCCCAAATACGGAGCATTTTATCGTCACTGCCGCTCACCAGCAGGCGACCGTCAGGACTAAAGTCGGCGGCAAAGACGAGGCTGGTGTGCCCCGTCAACATCCGCAGACAGTTCCCCGTGGCAACATCCCATAGGCTCATCAGCCGTTCACCACAGCCACAGGCCAGGGTTTTCCCATCGGGGCTAAAGGCCACCGTCCACACCCGTCCCCCTTGGGGCAGAATTTTAAGACATTCTCCCGTTTGGACATCCCAAATCCGAGCAGTCGTATCATCACTGGCACTGGCAAGCCTGCGTCCATCGGGGCTAAATGCCACCGCAAACACAAGGCTGCGGTGGCCCTGAAGGGTTTTGATGGATTTCCAGGTGGCAGTTTGCCACAGTTTAATCGTATTGTCGTTACTGCTGCTGGCTAAAAGCTGACCGTTGGCGTTAAACGTCACGCTCCAGATCCAGCTTGAGTGGCCTTCAAACATGCGTAGGCATTTACCAGAAGCCAAAGACCAGAGATTAATTTTTCGATTGTCCCCACCGCTGACGAGGGACTCACCATCGGGACTGAAGGCTATGGATTTGATCCCTGTGCTGTACCCCCTTAAGGTTCGCAGCGATTGCTCGGTATGGGGGTTCCAGAGTTTAACGGTACTGTCGTTGCTGCCGCTCACCAGCAGATCACCACTGGGATGAAAGGCGACCGACCACACCCCATTGCGATGCCCTTTGAGGGTTTTAATACATTGACCAGAGGCAATATTCCAGAGTCGAATGGTGCAGTCTTGGCTCCCCGTTGCCAACAATGGCACAGGATTTCCTTCACGAGATGGTTCGAGCATAGAACTATGGGCGGGGGTAAAGGCCACACTCAAGACGGGCTGGAGATGGCCCTTGAGCGATCGCAGACATTCCCCCGTTTCCACCTCCCAAATATCCACGGTGCAGTCAATGCCCCCTGTCGCCAAAAAGACGCCATCGGGGCTAAAGGCCAGGGAACGCACCCGATTTGTCCGTCCTTGGAGCAGTTCCGTCACGGTGCCTGCACTCATGTTCCACAGCCGAATGGTTTGGTCGGCGGAACTGCTGGCGAGGGTGGTGCCATCGGGGCTATAGGCCAGCGACCAGACGGTACTTTCGTGGCCTTGGAGGGTGGACAGACAGCGATTTCTGACCAGATCCCAGACCCTGATCGTATGGTCATCGGAGCCGCTGGCGAGGGTGCGACCATCGGGATTAAAGGCGATCGCCCACACCCAGCCGCCATGACCCAGTAGGGTTTGGACACACTGGCCCGTTGCTAAATTCCAAATCTTGACCGTTTTGTCAAAACTCCCCGTGGCAAGAGTTTGACCATCGGGGCTAAAGGCCACAGCACAAATCCAATTGCTATGACCTTCTAAGGTCAACACCTCTTTATAGCCATCCACCTGCCAGATCCGCACCTTATCATCCGCACTGCCCATCGCAAAATGCGCCCCATCGGGGCTAAAGGCCACCGAGAGCGTGGCGCTTAAAACCGCCGTAAACGAAGAGTGGGACAAGTCTGCATGGGCAAAGTTCACGTTAGAGAGATTGACATCCACCAAATACGCTTGCCAAATGGTGAGATAAGAGCAGTCCAGCCCGCTAAAGTCCGTGCCCAGCTCCCGCAAAAGATTCAGGACATTGCCGCCCACATAGCCCGCTTGCAGAGGCGCATTGATTTGGGTGCGGGCCAAAATATTTTTGAGACATTCTTCAACACGAGGTTTACTCTCTAGTAGATCCTGCAACAGTGTCAGGATCGGTCGCAACACAAACTGGATTTGGGCCTGACGCACATAATCTTTGGCTTGCGCCTTAATCAAGGCGTAGGTTTTCAGTAACGCCTGCTGCTCGCTCAAGATCTCATCGCAAACCCCCATCACCAGACGCGTGGTGACGTACTCCATCACCACTGGGGGCAGTGAGTATAAACTATTGTGCTGCTCAATCAGGCTGCGGTGGCGCAGGGACTGAACCACTTCTAACAGGGCAAAGGAGAGACTGTCTTGGACAATATCAGCACCCAAATCTTCAATCGAAACCGGTTCACGATTGACGGCTAACCAGTAGATCAACTGTCGCTCTGCTGCCGAAAGCCTCACAAAGTGCCGCGCCAGCAAATCGTTAATATCTTCAAACTGAAGGGTGCCTCGGCGCAGGGCAGGAATCAGATTGGCTAAATTACAATTGCCCAAATCTTGGGATGCGGAGGCAATAATTTTGAGGGCTAGGGGGTTGCCTGCATAGTGCCGCAACACTTCTTTGAGGGCTTGAGGGTCAATGTTGACGAACCCTTTGTCGGCAAACAAGGCAAGGGCATCGAGTTGAGATAAGCCACTGAGGTTCAAGGCTCGGACGGGCAGAGTATTGCCTTCGCGTTGGGAGAGTCCCTTCGGCTTTTCCCGACTGGTAATCATCGTGCAGCTCTGGTGATGGGCTTCGGCAACACAGCGCAACAACTGACCATATCCTTCATAACCAGGCTCGTAAGCGCCTGATGTCCCACTCATCAGAACAGATTCCCAGTTATCCAGCACAATCAGGCAGCGATGTTGCCGTAGGTATTCCAGCAAAAGGGCCAACTGGGCATCTTGGCTATCGGGCAGGGTGGCTGCTTGTTGCAAGGACAAAAAATGAATCAGAGAGACCAATAAGTCTTCAAAGGCGGGGACATTCCGCAGCGATCGCCAAAACACAAACTCAAACTGTCCCTGAATCTGCTCCGCCAGCCGCACCGATAGGGACGTTTTGCCAATGCCCCCCATACCCAAAAGAGAAATGAGACGACAGCGATCGCCTAATACCCACTGCTGTAGAGTCCTCAGTTCTTCAGTGCGCCCATAAAACACAGACACATCAATGACATCGCCCCAATCTGTCTGCACCTGAGAAGACATTGGCACCACAGGCTGAAGTTCAGCAGTGGTTTCAGCCTCAGCCGGTTCTGGGCGAAAAGCAAATTCTTTGTCCTTAGTTTTGGGTTCTAAAAAAGTGCGCCCATAGCGCTCCAGCGCCGTCCGAAAGCTGGTTTTACTCACCCGCTCGCCAATCACCTGGGACAGAAGCTTCCAGAGTTTAGGCCCCACATCTTGGCGTAAATACTGCGTAGTGTAGTGATGAGCTTCGGCAATTTCTTCATAGCCCTGGCCACCCCAAGATCCCCGAAGCACCAATACTTCTGTATCTTTGAGATGCCTTTTTGTATTTTCATGAACAGCAGCATCAACCAGAATGATTAGTTCATCAAAATCCACGGCTTTTGCTCAGCGCCACTCCATCTTTAGAATACCGAAGAATTTCGGTTTAGTTGTGATTGAAACTTGAGATTCTCCACTGGGAAGGAAAGCGATGTGTGTTATCCTAGCAAAGTTGTCTAAAAATCACACATCTGAGAATTCGGGTGTTTCAAGCTTGCCCAGCGTGGCGCTGAAATCCCCTCAGATGGAGGATAAACCCGAATAGGAGAAAGAAATATGCCCGTTATTGGTCTCGCCCAAATGCTGGAGGCCGGAGTTCACTTCGGTCATCAAGCCCGTCGCTGGAATCCTAAGATGTCTAACTACATCTTTACCGAGCGTAATGGGGTTCACATCATTGACTTGGTGCAAACGGCCCAGCTCATGGATGATGCCTACTATTATGTCCGTTCTGCGGCTGAATCTGGCAAGCGCTTTTTGTTTGTGGGTACCAAGCGTCAGGCCGCTGGCATTGTGGCCCAAGAAGCAGCCCGATGTGGCAGCTACTACGTTAACCAGCGCTGGTTGGGCGGCATGCTCACCAACTGGACCACCATCAAAACCCGAATAGATCGCCTCAAAGACCTAGAGCGACGTCACGATAGCGGTGTGTTTGAACTGTTGCCCAAGCAAGAAGCCTCCAAGCTTCGTCGTGAGCTAGAGAAGCTCGAAAAGTATCTTGGTGGTCTGAAGCAAATGTCTAAGCTGCCTGATGTGGTGATCATGGTGGATGTCCGCCGTGAATACAACGCGGTGCAGGAATGCCAGAAGCTGGGTCTGCCCATTGTGTCTCTGCTAGACACCAACTGCGATCCTGATTGGGTGGACATCCCCATCCCTGCAAACGATGACGCAATCCGCTCCATTAAGCTGATTGTGGGCAAGTTGGCCGATGCAATCTACGAAGGCCGTCATGGCGAAGTAGAGGGCGGTGCAGACTTCGACTACGACGAAGATGATACGAACTACGATGATGACGTAGCCTACGACGGCACCGACGGCGGCGAAGAAGAATAGAACTACTTTTCAGGGGCGATTCGTGAGTCGCCCTTGAGAGAAAATGTTGGCCTTGAAGTCGTAGAAAAGCCAATTACCCAATCGTGTGTGCTGTGCGTTTTGAGCGCAACACAAGGCGATTCACTTTATAGAGTATTTTGACGTTAGAGAACACCTGAGGCAGCATCATGGCAGAGATTTCAGCAAAGGTTGTGAAAGAGCTGCGCGAAAAAACCGGCGCAGGGATGATGGATTGCAAGAAAGCGCTCGTGGAAACCGAGGGCGATGTAGAAAAGGCGGTTGACTACCTTCGCAAGAAGGGTCTAGCGTCTGCGGGCAAGAAGGCGGGTCGAGTGGCCGCTGAGGGTTTGGTGGGCAGCTATATCCACTTTGGTGGTCAAATTGGCGTGCTGGTGGAAGTCAATTGCGAGACGGACTTTGTGGCCCGCAATGAGGAATTTAAAGCCCTAGTGCAGGATATTTCCAAGCAGATTGCCGCTTGCCCCAATATTTCCTATGTTCACGTCGGCGAAATTCCGGCTGACTTTGAGGCACGAGAACGGGCGATCGCCCTTGAGTCTGACATGCTGAAGGGTAAGCCTGAAGGTGTGAAGGACAAAATTGTGCAGGGTAAGGTGGACAAGGCAATGCAGGAGCTGTGCCTGCTCAATCAGCCTTACATTAAAGACCAAAGTATTACGGTGGAGGAGCTGATTAAGCAAAGCATCTCCAAGCTGGGTGAAAACATCCAGGTGCGTCGCTTTAGCCGCTTTGTGTTGGGTGAAGGTATTGATAAGCCTGTGTCTAACTTGGCGGAGGAAGTGGCGGCAACGGCTGGGCAAGCTGCGCCTGAAGTGAAGGCTGAGGAAGCCCCTGCTGAGGCGAAGGCTGAAGAGCCAAAGAAGGGCGGCGCTGGTAAGAAAGGCAAGAAGTAATCAGTTTATTTCTAAATAAGGGGAGGTTGCTATCAGCAACCTCCTTTTTTTGTCTTTAAAGTTCTTCTGTCCAGTTTTCTAAGGGTAAGTCTGAATAAATCCAAAAATCTGACAGATTGTTGGTGACGAAAGTTAGGTTGAGGCTGGTGGCATGGCTGGCGATGAGTTTATCAAGGGCATCGCGTTTGCGATCTGGAGCGGCGGCGCGGATTTTGGCATAGGCGATCGCACTCCCTTGATCAAAGGGCACGGCTGGAATCAGAGTCAGTAATGCATCGAGTGCCTGTCGATTTTGGTTACGGGTTTCTGGTGGGCAGCAGTAAATGCCATATTCGAGTTCCGCAAGGGTGATTGCTGAAATGACTACATCACCTTGCCGACAGGCTGCAAACCGCTTTGCGACGGATGGAGGATGATTTTTGATCAGGTAGATGCAGATGTTGGTATCAAGCATGTACCTCACAATGTGTCGCGCTCCTGATCTCCTTGGTCAGGTCTGCCTTCAGCCATGAAGTCTGGGGTGAAGGCAGCAAATTTTTCTAGCACGCCTTCGAGGGTAGGCGGAAGCGGGCGAATGAGTAGCCCTTCTTCACAGCGCTCAATTTCGTAGTCAATATCAACACGCTCAAACTGAAATTCTTTAGGAATTCGGACAGCCTGGGAGTTGCCACTTTGGAAGACACGAGTACGCATATCGATTTTACAAGTATATACTTCAAGGCCAACATATTTTTTTGCTAGTGTAATGAGATACGTTTAATCTAGTAAAGCTAGAGAGTCTCAAGTTTTATTTTTCTTCGCTCAAGGGAAAAAATAGATGATAGGGCGGGGTGTTTATCGCAATGAGTCAACCAAAGGTTGTATTGAAGGATTGGCTGTTGCTGAGTTCAGTTGCTTTTGGGTTAGGCTTTGGCATTAGTTTGCCATTTAATCGTGACTTGAAGCAGGCATTAATCGCTGGTTTTTCAACGGTGCCTGCAACTGTTGCTGCGGTAGTGATCGTTCAAAACCGACAAAAGCGTCAGATAAGCAATAGTTTGGCGACTCTACAGGCTGAGATTGATCGGTCAATTTTGCAAAAGCAGAGTCTGACCGATGCTATAGCGACGGATACGTCCATCCTTAGACAGTTGCAGTCGGAATTAGAACAGCTTGAGGCTAATATCAATACACAGCAGGCGCTATGTCAAGCTGAGACTGATAAATTAACGAACCT
>JANLSD010000321.1:0-1934 GCA_031362245.1 Acaryochloridaceae cyanobacterium OTE_25_metabat_464
CTTTGAACGCTTTTTTCAAGCTCAGGTCTTGTGGGATGAAACGATGGCAGCGGCGATCGCCCAATCCTGGCTCAAACACCCCGATCGCCAAATTGTGGTGCTGGTGGGCCAGGGGCATTTGCTTTATGGAGAAGGGATTCCCAGCCGAGTGGCACGTCGAATCAAGGCAGCAGGGCGCAAGGACTGGAAACAATATTCGGTGTTGCTGAACCCCTCGGCGGAGATCAAAAAAAACTCACCACGGGTGGCGGACTTTTTCTGGTTTTCGGAGGCTCAGCCTTAGGCTAAAGACCAGGGACTTTGTGGTAGATGGCGGAGATCGCCACGCTCAACCCAACGCTCACAACCTGAACCGTCTCCGATGCTCCATAGGTCTGCCCTACCCAACCCGCATCCGTTTTCCGAAAACACTCTACTTTTGGCTCAGTTTGGCTAACCAGGACGTATTCTTCTAACACAGGGGAGGTTTGATAATCTGCAAACTTATCGCCTCGGTCAAAGCTTGCTGTGGATTTTGACAACACCTCAATCACCAGCTTCGGAAACCGCACAAATTCATCGGTGGTATTGAGATCCCGTTCATCACAAGTGACGACTACATCAGGATAGTAGTAGCAATCCGCCTCTTCGAGCCTTACCTTCGTGTCAGACGCAAGGACAATACAGGGGCTGTCTTGAAGATGGACGTTTAGAAGCGTGACTAAATTTCCTGCCACTATACCGTGAGGTTTTCTAGCTCCAACCATTGCGTAGACATGTCCTCGGCGATACTCATGCTTGATGGGACTGACCTCTTCTCCGGTAAGGTAGTCTTCTGGCGAAATATAAAACTGTGTTGGGCTAACAACCATAACCAATTAAGACGTTTCAACCGTTCTGCCGTCAGTTTAATCAATTTCCTTCACAAGATTCATACTCGGGACGCAATCAACTGTTCAACAACGCCCACGAGCCGTGCTGCCGTTTCGGCCTGTTGATGGCTAACCTCAGCGTGTTGACGGCTGGTCTCTGCCTGCTGCTGTGATACAACAGCTTGCTCTCGAATCATTGTTTTGATTTCTGACATATCGGCTCTAAATTCCGTCAGTCCTTCGGTGAGTCTTCCTACCTGCTGAGTTAGGATCTCGAGCTGATGGTCGATTCCGTTGGAGGATTGCACGTCATTCATGGGTTCAAACCTGCGGCATACTGTGACGATCTTAGTTCAGGTTTTGCCCTAAAAGCAGGCTTTGCTCGCAGACCCACAGGCCATAAATTTTCATCGGTCAATTCCGCAAACCCACTATCTCAAGGCATGATGGAAGAAGGTGAAAATTTGCGTTAAGTTTCTATGGCTTCTTCTCTCAGCGGTTCCCAAATTCGGCAGACTTTTCTAGATTTTTTTGCGGCGCGGGGCCATCAAATTCTGCCGAGCGCATCTCTGGTGCCAGAAGATCCTACGGTGCTTTTGACGATCGCCGGAATGCTGCCCTTCAAACCCATCTTTTTGGGTCAACAGGCTGCTGAGTTCCCCAGAGCCACGACGTCGCAAAAATGTATCCGCACCAATGACATCGAAAACGTAGGGCGCACGGCGCGCCACCATACGTTTTTTGAGATGCTGGGTAACTTTAGTTTTGGCGATTATTTTAAGGAGCAGGCGATCGCCTATGCTTGGGAGCTTTCAACCAAGGTGTTTGCGCTGCCGCCAGGACAGGTGGTGGTGAGCGTCTTTGAAGAAGATGATGAAGCTTTTGCAATCTGGCGCGACCAGGTTGGGGTGCCCGTGACTCATATTAAGCGCATGGGTGCAGATGATAATTTTTGGGTGTCAGGGCCAACGGGGCCTTGTGGGCCTTGCTCAGAGCTGTATTACGACTTTCACCCAGAGCTAGGTGCAGACAATATAGATCTTGAAGACGATACGCGCTTCATTGAGTTCTATAACCTTGTCT
>JANLSD010000322.1:0-3341 GCA_031362245.1 Acaryochloridaceae cyanobacterium OTE_25_metabat_464
GTGTCTCGACGGCTAAAGTCCAATGGTTCATCGCCATCACGACCTTACAGCCGCCTCTCGTTGCGCCCTGGCTAGAACCACCAGCACCACAAAACATATCTGTAGCGGTGGGGTAAGTCTTCTTCATTTGCTGCGGCCTCCGGCTTTGGTTTTCTGCTTGCTTTGCGTGGTGGGAATCGGCTCTGCCTTGGGTTGTTCTACCTTCAAAACCTTGGCCTGTTGAAATGACCAGGATCGCGCCCTCGTCATCTGATGAAAATCCCATTTCACCCTTTCGGCTTTCAGATTCTCAAAACCTGGGGCATGAACAGCGAGATATGCCCGTTTCGCCTGAAGATTTGTGTTGTGTACCCCGTACTTCTGATTTGGCACAAACTTTCCTGGCTTCCACCCTGGCCCTGGTGAAGTGCCTTCTGGATCGACCGTCCGAATACCGATCATGTAGCTCATTTTTCCTGTCCTTTTCTGGTAAGTGTCATTGTCGTTTTTCTCCATAAAGAATGAGCCGCAAGATTTGCTCTCGCGGCTCCGGTTGGTTGATTTAATGGATTGCTCTATGTCGGCCCTGAGTCTTCGCCATGCGCTCCCGCTGGCAGATCCCAGGTCTGCGGGTCAATCAAGATTGCATCGGTATATTCGGTGCTTAAGGCTTGCTCAAGCTCAAACAGGTGCTGAGCGATCGCCGCGTAAGGTTTACCCCTCGCTGACATTTCTGGAATACTCCAGCGGTTGTCGAGGGTGTGCCCAAAGTCGCGCTCATACTGGTGCATCCGCTTTGTTTGCGCTGGGGCGATCGCAGAGTTGAGTTGGTCGCCCACTGATTCGGTGAGCCAAAGATGCAGCGCTGGCACGACAATCGCCCAAACCCCAAGTAATAGGCAGGATGTACAGGACTCCCCACTGCTCGATCCGTCGCCAAACATCCTCACTCGTCCAGTCGTGAACGGGTCGCCAATGGTCTACGTGGCGCTCAAGCTTGGGGCTATGGCGGCGATCGCACTTTGGTATCGAAAAGAATTAAACTCGCCCTTTCTGCATGCACTTTGAGCTTATAACGTAAGAAAAAACCGCTACCTCTTTTGTTATTGAATTATGTGAATATTCCACACAAATTCGATCTTTTTCTTTGACTGAACTGAATCTTTCTGATGAAACAGAAATAACTGCTGCTGTTTCAGGCAGCCTAACTAGCAGCTCTTTTGCTCCAGAATTACCCAATTCTTTAGACTGAACTATTCCAAAATTCCAACGATGCCGAGTGCTTTCAAAGGTCTGCAACAAAAACCAAATAACAGATAGCAAGATTATCGTAGAGAACAAATTACTTTTATGCATTCAATCTATTATTCCTCACGATGAAGTAGGACTTCTAAGCATTGCTCTGTTAGTTGTCCACATTTTACAGCAATGGCAACTCCTTCAAAGGTCGGTTTGATCAAAATTTGTATGACAAGCGGCAATCCTGCAATAAAGAAAATCATCATATAACCTATTGTTCGCGATGCTTCTTCTTCCCTTTTGATCTCCTTGATTTCTTTATACGCTTCCACAAGTTGCTCTTTGATATTAGGATCTTTAGTCATTTGAGTTCTCCATAGTTTAAATCAATAACTCTTAGTCGCGATCGCCCTCCAGAGCTAACATCCGAGTCGCCGTCGCACCTTGGGTGATAGGTCATGCACATTGACCGGAAGCCCCTGGTATTTCATGCGTCCCGATGGTGTGAGCGGGTACATTGCAACGTGCTTTCTAGACACGGTGCTAAAGACTTTGATTTTTGATTTTGTTTCCTTGGGTGGTGCGGATAGTACCGATATACTTCGTTGAAATTGTCTCCGGTGCGTAGTTCATGATTTTTCTCCATAAAGAATTAGGGGCTGAAGTAATGCACTTAGCCCCTAAAAAGTTTTATTGATGGGTGGTCAACCCAGTAATGAAAGCTGCGTGATTTCTCCTGCTAGTTCACGCCACGACGATTCAAATCGGGCAATATGCTGGCACTTGTCCCTGATCGCATCTGGGCACACTACAAAGAATTCTTCAATCGCTGGATACCCTTCGCCCTTGTGGTGCCTGTAATACCGTATCCATCCCCCACTCATGCACCATTCAACGTCTTCAGCCTTGGCTGAATTGATGAGACTCACTTCCAGCATTGCCCGAGAACCACGCGCCACAGTCTCAACGCTTCGACGAGCATTAACCGTGGTGCGCTTAGTCGTCCCGTTAGCGGTATAGATCCGACGCACTCGATAGAGCGCATAGGATTCAGCCTCTAACCGCTGGTGGTAAAGCTCTAGCGCTTCTTTGCATCCGCCTTCAACACAAACATCATAGACAGTGCCGCTCCCAAACAGGTGCATCCTGGGGTTCAGTGCCAGCGCTAGGCCACCGATCCATAAGGCAAACGCTCCCGCTTTCGGTTGCGCATGATATCGGGCGATCGCCACGGCTTTACTTTGGAACGGACAGTATGAGCAGCAGGACTTTTTCCACTCCACTCTAAAAACTTGATAAAGGTAATCAATGCAGTCCTGACGGCTCCATCCCCACTCAATCAGTGGGTAGCGATAGTTCTCGCCACGGCATCCATAGTCGTTGGATTTCACGGCGCGTTTCGTCTCATCGGCGTTGTATCCGATGTAGGGGCCGAAGGGTTCCGCAATGTTGTCGGCAATCCAGCCGTCTAGGACTTCGCCCTTGAAACGAATCGCGCAAAGGTGCGGACGACCTAGCCTAGGCACTGTCCCCGCTGCTACGAGGTTGTCGCTCAGTCTGTAGGCTCCTTCAGTGTGGAGTGTGGTCGGGTGTCGAGAGTCCTGCAATACGGTGTAGCCATCTTTGGTGCTGAAGCCGTTTCTTGCCACTTCCACAAAGCGCACTTGATGCGTTTGAAGGAGTGGTAGAACGTGGGCTTCAACGAGCGCCTTTGTGTCGTCAAACTCATCACCTGTCTGGGCTGTGAGAACGAGTAGGTCTGATAGCTCAAAATCGCGGCTGCTTTCGTCTAGCAGCCAGCGAACCAGTATTGCAGTACTTTCGACCCCCATTCCAAAGTTCAGAATGTGGATCATGGTGGGTGTCCGTTACGGATATTTGAGGTGGAATCTTTCTGAAATGCTTATCGCCTTGCCAAAGCAAAAACCCTCAGCAATGGCTAAGGGCTTTCGATGTGCGGGGGCTATTGCTGACTTCGGAGTGCGATCGTCTTCGGTATCTCTTAAGCAACAGTGTGAAAAAATAACCAATTTAGTTCTTCAATTGGTATTTTGAAGCTGCTTTTGACCCTGATCGCTATGTAGAACAGTTAAGCGCTCTAAAGCTTGCTTGTTCATTGTTAG
>JANLSD010000347.1:0-4725 GCA_031362245.1 Acaryochloridaceae cyanobacterium OTE_25_metabat_464
ATTAACGTCTGAAGATTTATCAGCAAGGGATTGACCATGAACTGTAAGTTAGACTCAGCAACAGATTCACGGCATTGTAGCGCTTAAAATATTCGTCTGCTCCAGATCCCTGGTATCCATAAAGAGCGTCTTGGATAATACTTGGAATCGTTGGGGCTGGGGTAGCAATCACGGCTAAATCGACGGAATCGGGAACCTCACCGATGCTGGGATAGGCTTTGATGCCCATCACGCTATGGTGCTTGGGGTTGACTGGATAGACCGTTCCACCGAAGGGATTGCTAATCAAGTTCCAGAGTAGTGTATGCCCTACGCTACCAGGACTGTCGCTAGCACCAATTACCGCTACCGTTTCCGGCGAAAAAATAGCGCCCAGTGGCTGACGCTCGGAGCGCAAGATATCGTAGGTCGGGTCGGTTTTGAGAGAGGCGATCGCAAAAAAATCGTTGACTGCATAGGCTTGCTCCTACGACACGTCTAGATAGGCTAAATCAAACTCTTTGCCCTGTCTAACTTCGCAGTAAGGTTGTTTGCAGTCGGGGCATTCATAGAGCAAATCCGTGGGGTGAAATTCTAGGTTGCAATTGTTACAGTAGCAAAGTACCGGAAGAGACTCCACTTCAAGCTGAGCATTTTCGGCGATCGTTCCTTTTTTAGCGACCTCGAAGGCAAGGGCCAGAGAGTCCTGTTCCACGCCAGATTCTTCGCCCACGCGCAGATGAACGTGGTTAATATGTTGAGCGCCTTCTTGTTTGGCGCGTTCAATGGCGTGGTCTAGGATATTGTGCATTATGCCGACTTCATGCATGGTTCTGTCCTCGCAGTTTGAATTAAATGCTGAATCTGATTGAGAGCGGTTTCAACCCCCTGTTCTGCCGTTGGAGAAAGGGAAATTTTGATCTCGAAGTTCACTCCTGGGACTGTCACCCACCAAGCTTGTGGGGCACGACCGTAGAGAGCACGGGTTAAGGCTAAGAGCGATCGCGGGTCGCCCATATGACTCATCAATTCAGTGGTTTCCGATCGGTCGATAGGCTGAACGCGAACGTCGGTTTCTCCTGCTTGCGCTGGGTAAACATCCACAAAAATCGTGAGGTCTACGTCTGCCAGCATTTCAGCGAGTTCTGGTGTGAGCTGACAGACGGCGATCGCAAAAACGTTGGGGAGTTTCCATTGGGCGACTAATTCGGAGACTCGTTGCCCAACAGCATCGTCGCAACGGAGATCGTTGCCATAGCCGATGACTAAGATGCGTTTAGGGCGATCGACTGAGTCATGGTTTGGGTCTGGAGGTTGGGATGAAGATGACATGATGTCCACCTGCACTTCAAATCCAACTTTGAGTGTAATCCAAGAGTTTGAGAATCTTGTGAGGAACTGGTTCTGAAAGGCTGATTAGACATGGCTCATTATCAACCTTGGCAGCGCTAGCAGATACGTGGAAGTTGTTCCCCGCTTAAAAGATGAATAATCCGCTGCACTCCTATCTTGCTTTTGAGTTTCACAAGTCCCGTCGAGCGTTGGGTGACGCTGCCAATTGTCTGGGCGATCGCACCCGACAGTCCACTTGCCCCCGATTGATAAAGATTGAGCACTTCCAACGCCGACTTCACATCCGCTTCAGGGACAAACGCAATAAACCGCCCTTCATTGGCAACATAGAGCGAATCGAACCCTAAAATTTCACAAACAGCCTGAACATCCTCGCGCACGGGAATCAGCAACTCATCAATTTCAATCTCTACCCCTGCCGATACCGCAATTTCATTCAAAGCACTCGCTAAACCACCCCGCGTCAGATCTCGCAGGCAGTGGATTTCAATCCCTGCAGCCAGCAACGCCTGAACCGCATCCGACAAAGGTGCACAATCGCTTTCGATATTGCTTTCAAACTCCAACCCCTCGCGAACCGCCATAATCGCAATGCCATGTCGCCCAATATCCCCATTGAGCAGGATCGCATCCCCCGGTTGAGCGCTTTGAGGTGCGATCTCCTGAGCATGTTCAATCACACCAATCCCTGCCGTATTGATAAACAGACCATCGCCCTTCCCACGCTCGACGACTTTTGTGTCTCCCGTGGCGATCGCAACATTAGCCGCTTGCGCTGCGGTCTGCATCGACTGAACCACCTTCCAGAGCATTTCCATCGGCCAGCCCTTCTTCCAGGATGAAACTCGCGCTGAGGTAAAGGGGACGTGCGCCAGCCATCGCTAAGTCATTCACGGTGCCATTGATTGCGAGGGTGCCAATATCGCCGCCTGGGAAGAATAAGGGTTGAACCACGTAAGAATCAGTCGTGAAGGCTAACCTTTGTCCGTTAATGGTGAGAGTAGCGGCATCATGCTGAACGGCTAAGGTTGGGTTTCCGTAGGTCGCAACGAACATCTTTTCAATGAGCTGATGCATCAACTTGCCACCCCCACCATGAGCGAGTAACACATGGGGGTATTGCTGAATCGGAATGGGACAAGACGGGATGCAATTATCTAGATCGGACATTAGGGACAAGCCTCCTGTTCTAGCCGAGCGCGGTACAGATAGTAGGCTGCACAGGCACCTTCCGAGGAAACCATCGGTGCGCCCAGGGGATGTTCTGGGGTACAGCGATCGCCAAACGCTTCACATTCCTGGGGCTTCTTAACCCCTTGCAGAATGAGTCCGCTAATGCACTCACTCGGTTCGACTACAGCACTACCAGTATGAGGAAATCGCAGTTCTGCATCGAATTTAGTATAGGGTTCACGGAGTCCTAAACCGCTTTGAGAAATACTTCCAATCCCGCGCCATTGCCGAGGGACAATCTGAAATACGGTTTGAATGAGGTGTTGTGCGGTTTCGTTCCCGTGCTGGCTGACTGCCCGTTTATACTGATTTTCGACGAAAGCTTGCCCTTGCTGGAGCTGTTTGATACATAAATATACGCCTTGCAGAATATCCAAAGGTTCAAACCCCGTCACCACAATCGGAACCTGAAACTTTTGCGCGATCGGTTCGTATTCGCGGTAGCCCATCACGGCGCAAACGTGGCCCGCTGCTAAGAACCCCTGCACTCGATTCTGAGGCGAGGCCAAAATCGCTTCCATTGCAGGCGGTACCAACACATGAGACACCAACACCGAAAAGTTTTGAAGACCAAGCTGGTGGGCTTGGTAGACCGCCATTGCAGTGGCAGGAGCTGTCGTCTCAAAACCGATCGAAAAGAACACCACTTGGCTAGAGGGATTCGCCTGCGCCAGCTTCAGCGCATCAAGGGGCGAGTACACCACCCGCACATCTGCACCCGTGGCTTTGACGTGCATTAAATCGGTGCTAGCATTTTCCCCCATGCTGCCAGGGACTCTGAGCATATCGCCGTAGGAACAGAAGATGACCTCGGGCTGGGCGGCGATCGCAATGGCTCGGTCGATCAGTTCGGCGGGGGTGACACAGACAGGACAGCCTGGGCCATGAATCAGGGTAATGTCGGGCGGCAGGAGCTGGTCGAGGCCGTATTTGACGATGGCGTGGGTCTGTCCGCCACAGATTTCCATGATCGTCCAGGGGCGGGTGGTGATTTGGGAGATCGCATTGGCATAATGGCGAACCAATGCTCCATCGCGGTATTCGTCAACATACTTCATGGCCCTTAGACTCCATCTCCTCGAATGGATCTTGGATATCGCTCAATACAAATTGCGCGATTGCCCCCCAACCACTAAACCTGAATAGAGCGAGCGCATCAAAGAAACAATCCAGGATCGACCTTAAAAAACCGTCCTAATGCCTTAATATGAGCCGTGCTAAACTCAATCTGATTGGCAATAACATTAGCCGCGATCGCCTCAGAGCCAAAGACCTCATCCAAATCCGCAGCTTGTAAATTGCGCTGTTCCATCAGAAAAATAAGCATTGAATGAGGCGTTGAAGACATATCAGGTAAGTAGTACTCCTGTTCAAACTTCTCAATTAAAGTGATCAATAAATCGTATAGCTCATCTTCCTCAGGACTCCGACCGGAACGATGCATCAAATCTTCTACGATCGCTAGAGCCTGGTCATTTTCCGCTTCCGTTCTGATTAGCTTTGGCTGATACTGAGCCAGGAGTTCACTATACTTACTAGGATTAAAAGTAAGGGTCATTTTTCCACTTCTCCTTATCATATTCAGCATGAGTCAGAACGTACTTTACGTAAATCAACTGTCTTTCATAATCAATACTTGCAATCAAACGATATTTATTTCCCTTAATGTTAAAGACCGTAAAATTACAAACAGCCTCAGCCTGAGGAAAAATAGATTGAATCGCAATCAAATTTGACCAATCTGCCTTGCTCACCACCTTAAACCAGTTATCCAGAGCATCGTGACAATCAGCGTGCCGTTCGCCAAATTCCCGCAAGCGCCTATAACTGATGATATGCATCGGCAAAAAGTTACGTTATCCAGCCTCAGTAGATCGCAAACTTCTTACACTCGATCCCCCAACCCCCTTAAAAAGGGGGCTTCAGAGTTAAAGTCCCCCTTTTTAAGGGGGATTGAGGGGGATCGAGTGTAACCGTTTCCTGGGAAAGTCATTATTTGTGATCTACTGAGCCTATATTAGACCTGTTGCTTTATAAGAGATAATATCTCTAAATCCCTTCTAAATTCATTAGGCCATGCTCAACATTAACCGAGCTTTGAACAATGATCGCTTGATTCGAGCCTTGACAGGTCTAAATCGGAAAGCATTTGATGAGTTG
>JANLSD010000362.1:0-4807 GCA_031362245.1 Acaryochloridaceae cyanobacterium OTE_25_metabat_464
CGTCAGCTTTAGTTGTTCAAACCAAGCTTGATAGTTTGACTTTCACCAGATCTAAAACCGTTTTTTGTTTCCACCAGGATTCGGCAGTTCATCGTTAAGCTGCTGCAAAGATTTTTGCAGTCCCGCGTCTATCACCACAACTAAGTAGGTAAGGGCTGAAAAACTGAACTATCCAAAATAGCCTAGGATCCTTCATCGATAAAGACTTGAGTCGATTTCAGTTTTCCCTGTCTTAGTTTAGTTTATTTAGGCCCACCTACTTAGAGTGTTATGGAGTAATTCGCCACAAAGATGAGTGTGGGCAAAGTCTTGGCTTTGATTGATCGCGCACTTGGCTTCAGTCTGCCAAAACTGACCATCAGCAGGCGGTTCATTCTCCCAGACCACAGGCATCAGGCTGATGTTTACGACAAACTACTTTGAATGCATAGGCCGGAAAGACCGTATTCCCAACAGTGACGACAGGGTGAGGGCCATCGAACGAGAGTGTGTCTTGGACGATGGCGATCGCCTAATAAAAGCGCTCACGGCGTTCATCCATGGGGTCAAGGGAGGCAAATTCTTTGATAGTAGCGGTTTTGTTCTTAGACCTGTCCCTCAATACGCTGAAATTGATAGCCTTCACCTCGGATCGTCAAAATGAATTCTGGATTGTTCGGATCCTCTTCAATTTTGAGCCGTAAACGAGATAAATGAACGTCGATCACTCTTTTATCGATTAATCCACCTAATATATCTGTGTCCAATCCCCAGACCTGTTTGAAAATTTCATACCGAGAAATCACTTCTCCAGGGCGGCTGACTAGAAGCTCCAATAAGCTAAATTCCAGCCCTGTTACGCGAATTCGTTCCTTGGCCTTATGAACTTGACGCTTGTTCACATCGATGCTCAGGCATCCAGCCTTAATTATCCCAGGTGTGGATGCTCCATTCGTCGTAGGTCGTCTAACTCGTCTGAGAATGCAATCAATCCGAGCCTCTAGCTCTCTCGGGGAAAAGGGCTTAACCATATAGTCGTCAGCCCCCATTTCTAAACCTTTTACTCGCCTTGAGACATCACTGAGTGCCGTCAGCATGATGATCGGAATCTCTGATGTTTCTCTTAAGGTCTTGCAAACGGCATAACCGTCGAGTTTTGGCATCATGATGTCTAAAACCAGCAGGTCAGGCACTTGTACATCACAGGTGTCTAGGGCTTCTTGACCGTTAGCAGCGGTTAAAACGGTATAGCCCTTCAGCCTCAATCGGGTTTCTAAGATGTGGCGGACTTAGCTTCGTCATCAGCAATGAGAATGGTCTGATTATGGTCTGTGAGACGGTTTAGCATCTTTGAGGGTAGATGGGTTCTGCTTATCCTCTCGTAAAAGAGCGATATAAACCTATTGTCGGTGAAAACTTCATCGAAAATTGAAACCCGACTACTGTTTCTAGCCCTCAGATATCGCCGCTCTATCAAAGCTAGACCTTGCATCATCCCCGCTCAACGACAGCAGTTCCTGTGACTCTTTCGTTTTCTACTGAACTTCGGTGTTTCAACGTAACAAGATATTTCACTTTTCGCTTGAAACCCTTGAATAGCTTGCTTTTGTCTCAGGGATTCCTGCCGATATTGTTAGCCTAGATGTGTAGTGAATGATGAGGTCTTTAGAATGAACGACTCTTTAGAGCGTCCTGAAGGACAAACTACGAATGTTGACCTAGAGGTTCTTCAACCTGAGGTCGAGGTGAACAACGATAAAGCTAAAACTGTAGAAGAATTTAAGATTAGCGGTGATTTTCTCGCTTCAAAAGTCAAGGAACTGATTCATAAAGGCAATATTCGCCGCATTATCATCAAAAACGAGGATGGCAAAGTATTACTCGAAATCCCGTTGACCATCGGGGTCGTTGGCGCTGCAATCAGTACAACCCTATTTCCAGTCGTCGCAGCCGTTGGCGCTCTGGGCGCTGTGGTTGCACATCTCACCATTGTGATTGAGAAAAGCGAATAGAGCAGGGCTAGAGTGTTTACTTCAGAACCCTATCCAGTAAAATTAGGCTGACTGCTTCAGGCGATCGCTCTTGAAAACCGATTCCGTTTTCTACCGTATCTTCAAGACTAGCCCTGGCATCCTCTTTGAGCTACTTGAGCAATCCCCTGACTTAGCTTTGGGGTACGATTTCTCGTCCGTTGAAATCAAACAGGTTGCGTTTCGACTCGATGGGATTTTACTGCCCAAACCTGACGCGCCTGACCAGACAATCTGGTTTGTCGAAATACAGATGCAGGATGACCCTGAGTTTTATCATCGCTTTTTTGCGGAGATTCATCTTTACCTAAAACTGCACCCTAAAACTTATGACTGGCAAGCGATTGTAATCTTTCCAAGTCGCAATATCGAACCCAAAAGCCGACATTTGCACCGCGCCAATCTCAGCAGCGACCAGGTGCATCGCGTCTATCTGGATGGCTTTAAGAGTACTTCAACTGAATCGCTCGGCATCGGACTCATGCAGCTTATCGTCGCTGATGATGCTGATGCGATCGCCAAAGCAAAAGATCTGCTGGCGAGAACCGAACCGCTGTCTAAGACAGATGCCAAGTTCTCAGCGATAATGGAGACTATCGAGACTATTATTGTCTACAAATTTCCGTCATTGAGTCGAGAGGAAATAGAAAACATGTTGGGCTTAAGCGAACTCAAGCAGACAAAGGTTTATCAAGAAGCTTTAGAAGAAGGCCGCGAAGAGGGCATCGCAATGGGTGAGCAGCGCGGCAAACTCGAAGGTGAGCAGTCGGTCATCCTCCGCCAACTCGCTCGACGCATCGGAAATGTGACCCCAGACCAGCAAGCTCAGATCAGAGCCTTATCCATTTATCAGCTTGAAGCTCTGGCTGAAGCGCTTTTAGGATTCTCGGAACCCAATGAATTGACCAACTGGCTGCATATTAACCAAGGCTAAGACGTTCGCTCATCCTGCGCCAACTCACCCGCAGACTGGGCACCCTCCCCGCTAACGTTGAAGCCCAAGTTCAGGCACTAGCATTGCCCCAGCTTGAGGCTTTGGGTGAAGCGCTGTTGGATTTTGCTGAGGCGGGGGATTTGGTGGGGTGGTTGCGGGGGCAATAGCGGGTGCTGGGCGATCGCTCTCATGTTGTAGACCCTTAAGGAGTTCTTCTACTCGACTCAACATACTTAACGATAAGTACAGTTACAGCGGTTTTCAGCTCTATGGAGGACACCCATTTTTGGCTGCTCTTATAGTGAAAGCAGCCACGCAGTGCATTTCTCAAATTTGTCTCTGATAACGGTGCAAACCGCTGTATCGACAA
Source organism: Acaryochloridaceae cyanobacterium OTE_25_metabat_464 (assembly GCA_031362245.1). Lineage (GTDB taxonomy): Bacteria > Cyanobacteriota > Cyanobacteriia > Thermosynechococcales > Thermosynechococcaceae > JAAURS01. The sequence goes on from JANLSD010000362.1 coordinate 3,314, forward strand.
TGGGTCTTACCGCAGTTACAAAATTATAAATAAATGCCGTTATCGGATCTTCTCGAAGGTACTGAGCATTAATTGATTGACGCTGATTATACTGACCGAAGCGTACCCAATCAACAACATTGTCATACTACTCAAAAGCACTATGGATAAACGTTTTGAGAATTTATGCCGAGAGTAAAGCCATCCAACAATCAAACTAAGAACGATACCAAGCCAAAGCCAATATTGACCGCTGAAGATAAAATCTGTGACGCTTGACGAAGTGCCTAGTTTTTGAAATACTTCTCGAAATGGTTGGAGGTATAGGATCGTACTAATCTCAGTGATTGTAGATAAGGCCGCCACTAAAAGTGAGAATACAATCACGCTAGGGTTTCTGAGACGGCTCATTGATTCTCCTCTTATTACCGCTGTGAATTCTAGCCTGAAATAACTATAATTCAAGCATTCTAAGGGTTTTTAGCGCTAAACCTGAATATCTGCTTTCCGCAACAGTGCAACCAACTCCAGTTCAGTTTTCTTAGGTCGTCCAGTCTTCTGCGATGTCTTCGCTTTTGCGATCGCAGGTTTACGCCCTGGCTTGGGCTTTGCTGCCGAGGCTTTAGCAGATGCTGGGGCAACGTTAGCCACAGGCTCAGGCTCAGGCTTTGGCTCTTTGGTGGGGTCAGGTTTGCGCCCTGGACGCTTTGGCTTTGCGGTGGCTGCTGGTTCCCCTAGAAAATAGCTTGATGGGACTGAAGCCTTTTGCCATTTCCCATCTTTCACTCCGGTCAGCAATGCCGTCTTGATCCTGACTCGTTCCTCTCTGAGGTCTTCTAGACTGAGATCGCCGTAGAGCGTTTGGATAATCGTGTCATGGTGCAATACTTCGCCTGGATATTGCCCTAAGACCTGGGCGATCGCATCCCCTTTCGACAGCTCAGCATAAGCAGGCAACAGCGTCAGCGACTTGCGCTTAGCGGCGGTCGTTTCTGGGGCTTTGGCTTTCATGCCGGGAGCTGTGGTCGTGAACTCGGCACTTTTGCTAGAAGCTGATACACTCGCTAAAAATGTTCCAGTTTTTGTCCCTTTTTGCCACAGTTTGCGAACAACACCTTGATACAGTTGGGTGTTTAGGCTTTTGCGCTCTGCTTTATGCTCGGCTGCGCTTAACTCTCCAAACAGTCCCTCGCTGATTTGAGCTGTGGTTACGTCTTGCCCTGGTGTGGTTTGCAATAGCTGGGTGATCGCCTCCAGTCGCTTCAGCCCCCGATAAGCTGGCAGCAGTGGACGGGGGTTGCGCTTGCCTGATGTCGGGGTTGGTTCGGCAGCGGCTTTAGTTTTGCGAGGGCTGGCTTTGAGCTTGGGGGTAGTGCTTGCGGGTGCTTCAGCAGCGGGGGATGTAGCTAGGGATGGAGCGGAAGCTAGGGAGATCGTCTCAATGACTGGAACCTCTGCTGCACCCTGAACCAGTTGAGGCACCACTCCATTGCCCTGCAATAGCTGATTCAGCAG
>JANLSD010000432.1:0-17466 GCA_031362245.1 Acaryochloridaceae cyanobacterium OTE_25_metabat_464
GGCCAAAACGTCAGACTAGCCGCCCGCTTGACCGGATGGAAAATTGACATCAAAGATACTGCCAAATATGACTATGCGGCAGAGCAGGCCAACTTCGCACCCATCGAAGAAGAAGAAGAGTTTGAGCCTCAAGACGCTGAACCTCAAGATGCCGAACCCGAAGAACTCTTTGAGGAAAACGAATCAGAGGAGTCCTAAATTAGCCACCCATTATGGAGCCAAACCATCGCCGCTGTATTAGCTGCCGGATTACAGGCCCTAAAGCCCAATTCTTAAGTGTTGTTAGAGATCCCACAGGTCGTATCGCGATCAATCAAGGGGCTGGCAGATCTGCTTATATCTGCCCCACCCCAGGCTGTCTAACGCTTGCACAAAAGAAAAAGCGCCTTGAGCGAGCCTTAAAATCCCCTGTTTCTCCAGAACTCTATATTGAACTTGGGCACTGTATTGGAGAGCACTCTCAACAATACAGTCCCCCGTTAGGGCATTGAGGGACGTATTATAGGATATGGAGACTAGATGGTCGTTCAATCAAGGGGATGCCATATCGTTATCGATTACGGAAGTCTAACCAAGACAGCCTCTGCTGGCACTTATCAGCGAGGGGGCTTTGTTTTCAGCAACCATTAAATCCAAAACCATAGAAGGCTGAACTATGTAACCAAACCACGAAAACTTTAAGGAATAGAGCTGAATGAGTAGTAGCAAGGTCAGAATTTACGAACTTTCAAAAGAGCTGAATTTGGATAACAAAGAAATTTTAGCGGTCTGCGACCATCTGAGCATTTCGGTTAAAAGCCATAGCAGTACCATTACCGAGTTAGAAGCAGAACAAATCCGAGGTGCAGCGCCTCAGTTTAAGACCAGCAGTGCCACAGCGGTGCGCAATGTAGCGCCAACGCCTCAAGCGCCTGTAAAACCCATTGTCATCAAAGGAAAAGAACCCGGCAAACAGCAAATTCTAGAAGTTCGTCGTCACAAGCCAATTCCAGCCAATGAGCAAGATTCTGCCGCCAGAATGGTTGCTCCTGCTACTCCTCCCAAGTCACTTGCAACGTCTTTCCAGACGCCCAAGCCCACGCGGCCTGCCGCACCCGTTTCCCTGCGCCAAGAAAGTGCTTCAAATAAACCACCTGCTGGCGAAAACAAGCCTGCTGTGACTTTAGAGAAGATGGATGCGCCATCCTCTCCCAGCAGTCCCAATGGGCAACTCCCACGGGCCGCCGAAGTCAAACCCACCATTCCGGTCATCATGCCTAGCTTGGCCAGTCCTCCACCTCGGGAGATTCAAAAGCCCAGCACGAGTAATGTGATTCGACCTGTCCTTAAAAGTGCTCAATCGGCTGATGGGCAGCCCAGAAGAGAGCCTGCCCAGGGTAGACCCACTTCGTCTGAAGCATCTGCGCGTAGGGTGCGAGATCCTGGAGATCTACATGGGTCTGATGACATTTCTGATCGTTCTCCAACACCAATTCTGCTCAAAAAGCCCAGTCAGCCTAGTCGACCGGTGCGCAATTCGTCCCCTGAGATTGTCGAGCATCGTGCGGCAGGAAAACCAGCAGCACCAGGCAGCGACGGTATTATCCCTGCTGTGCTCCCTGGCGATGAAGATCTGAAGCTGCGACGGCCTACGGTGAGCCGACCGAAGCGCGGTAAGGCAGAAATTGAAGAAGAAGAAATGACGGAGCTTCTTAATAAGACTCCGAAGACGGGAACGAAGCAAAAGCGACGCACCGTTGAAGAAGACGAAGATGATGATTTGGCCGATGGCGATCTCGCCAATCAGACCACAGTGGTTGATGTGAGTCAGTCTCTTGTGCGTCCGCCCAAACAAAAGACGGCAAAGCAAACCAGACCTGCTCCTGCGGCAGCTTCTCGTCCTGGGCCACAGAAGGGTGGCAGCAGCCGTCGTCAAAATCGAGGTCGTGATCGCGCGGCACAAGCTCAAGAACCTGAAAAGCCCACCGTGATTTCGTTGACCAACAATCCAACGGTACAAGAACTGGCAGGTCTCTTGATGCTGCCCGATACGGACGTGATTAAAGTCCTGTTCTTAAAAGGCATCGCAGCCAACATCAACCAAACCCTAGACTTCCCCACCGCAACAATGGTGGCAGAAGAACTGGGTGTGACGGTCGAAACTGTGCAGGAAGAATCTGCGGCCCGTAAGGTCACAGAGATGATTGACGTAGGGGATCTTGGACTGATTCGTCGTCCGCCCGTTGTCACCATCATGGGTCACGTTGACCACGGTAAAACAACGCTGCTCGATTCCATCCGTAAAACGAAGGTGGCCCAAGGTGAGGCTGGGGGCATTACCCAGCACATTGGTGCTTACCACGTTGACTTAGAGCACAATGGTCAAATGCAGCAGGTTGTGTTCTTAGATACCCCTGGTCACGAAGCCTTTACGGCGATGCGGGCACGGGGTGCGCGGGTAACGGATATTGCCATCTTGGTGGTAGCGGCAGATGACGGCGTGCGGCCTCAAACCATTGAGGCAATTAGCCATGCCCAAGCCGCTAAGGTTCCTATTATTGTTGCCATCAACAAAATGGATAGAGAATCTGCCCAAGTGGATCGTGTGAAGCAAGAGCTAACGGAATTTGGTCTGGTTTCGGAAGAATGGGGTGGCGACACCATCATGGTTCCGGTCAGCGCGCTCAAGGGTGAAAACCTAGATACGCTGCTAGAAATGATTCTGCTGGTGTCTGAAGTCGAAGATCTCCAGGCCAATCCAGATCGTCCCGCGAAAGGAACGGTCATTGAAGCGAACTTGGATAAGGCACGCGGCCCTGTGGCAACGCTGCTGGTTCAAAATGGTACGCTGCGAGTGGGCGACATTATGGTGGTGGGTTCAGCCTTTGGTAAGGTGCGCGCCATGATTGACGACCGAGGCGATCGCGTCTCTGTTGCGTCTCCATCCTATGCGGTGGAAGTGCTGGGTCTTAACGATGTGCCCGCTGCTGGGGACGAGTTTGAAGTCTTCAGTGATGAAAAAGAAGCCAGAGCAGTCGCTTCAACACGCTTTGACCAACAACGCCAGACCCGTCTCCAGCAGGCCATGTCGTCTCGCCGGATTTCCTTGGGTGCGCTGTCTGACCAAGTGCGCGAAGGTGAGCTGAAGGAACTCAACCTCATCCTTAAGGCTGACGTTCAAGGGTCTTTGGAAGCCATTCTGGCCTCTTTGGAACAACTCCCCCAGAACGAGGTTCAGGTGCGGGTGCTGTTCTCTGCCCCTGGTGAAGTGACCGAAACCGACGTGGATCTTGCGGCGGCAAGTAACGCGGTCATTATTGGTTTTAACACCAGTTTGGCAAGCGGTTCTCGACAGGCGGCAGACAAGGCTAGCGTCGATATCCGAGAGTACAACATCATCTACAAGCTCCTGGAAGATATTCAGGGTGCAATGGAAGGTCTGTTGGATCCAGAACTCGTGGAAGAACCCTTGGGTCAAACCGAGGTACGGGCTGTGTTCCCAGTGGGTCGTGGCGCAGTGGCGGGCTGTTATGTGCAGTCTGGCAAACTGGTTCGCAACTGTCGAGTGCGAATCCGTCGAGGCAATAACATCGTCTTTGAAGGCATTCTGGATTCGCTCAAACGAATGAAGGATGACTCCAAAGAGGTTAACTTCGGCTATGAGTGTGGGGTTGGCATCGACAACTTCACCGAGTGGAAGGAAAGTGACATCATTGAGTCCTATCAATTGGTGACGAAACGCCGGACACTATCAATGGTCTAGGTATTAGGTAGAAAAAGCGGCTCCCAGATTGGGAGCCGCTTTTTTGTTGGGCATACCCGCAGTTGTTGCTTTGAACTTACTCTGAGCGATCAAAAATAGTGTGAAGTAAGCCAGAGACAACAGAAAGGACTAGGGAACCAATCAATGCAGGTACAAACCCATCAATGTGAAAATCGGGCGTAATGCTGCTGGCTAACCATAGGGTTAAGGCATTGAGCACAAACGAGAATAGCCCTAGGGTCAAAATCGTAACCGGAAGCGTTAACCAAAACAGGACAGGTCGCACTGTTGCATTGACGAGTCCAATCACAACGGCTGCGATCGCCGCTGCCCCAATGCTTTTGATCGTAAATCCTGCGATAAAGTGAGCCGTAATCAAGAGCGAAACGGCAGTAATGAGCCAAGTGATCAGAAATTGGGGCATAAAAGCGTCTCTTTACGGATCTACAAAAAATATGGCAGACACTCACCCTGGGTAAGACCAATCTGTACTAGGGTTAAGGAAATCGGGTGGGTCTGATTAAACTAAATTTGATGAACTAAATCCATTATGGAACCTTGTGCGAAGCGCTAAGTGACTTCATGCTGTAGAGCATGGTTGCGTGCTGGTGCGATCACCCACCCCCTAGCGACAGTCTTGCCCATAAAAACAATGAACCCCTACAACCAATGGAACCCAGCTTGGCAACATCACCTCAAGGCAGCCTATCTGGGTGACGCTGCCTCTGTGCAAATGGTTTCACCCAAGACGGTCAAAGAATTGACCGCAGTTGTGACCCAAGCCCATCAAGAACACCTGAAGCTATTGGTTGCAGGCCAGGGCACCAAATTAGCCTGGGGCATTCCTGCCAAAAAAATTGATTGGCTCCTGAGCACCCAAAACCTGGATGGGGTCGTAGACCATGCCGTGGGGGATATGACCGTCACCGTTCAGGCAGGGATGACCTTTGCTGCCCTCCAAACGCGACTGGCAAAACATAACCAATGGATTCCCCTCGATCCGGTATACGCCAATCAGGCCACCGTGGGCGGCATTTTAGCAACGCGAGACGCTGGATCTTTACGCCATCGCTATGGTGGCGTGCGCGATTTATGTTTGGGGCTAACCTTTGTGCGCTCTGATGGTCAAATGGCGAAAGCAGGGGGGCGCGTCGTCAAAAACGTAGCGGGCTACGACCTCATGAAGCTTTTTGCTGGCTCCTTTGGGACGCTGGGGATTGTGACTGAGCTGACGTTGCGGGCCTATCCCTTGCCGGAGCGTTCTGGAACGGTATTGGTTCGGGGGGAGATGGGGAAGGCTGGGGAGATAGAGGAGGTTGCCAACTTTACTCAAGAACTGAGGCAGTCTACCCTGACGCCTACTGCCTTTGATATTTGGATTGGGCAAAATGCTGCCTCAAATGACATCACCTTAGCCCTACGGTTTCAGAGCCTAGGGGAAAGTGTTTTGGCCCAAACCGAACGGGTTCATGACATGGCGCGATTGCAGTCCCTCAGCACAGAAATACGCTCGGACGGAGATGATGCCGAGTGGTGGGCGACTTCCGCTCAACATCTACGGGAATCGGCTGGACAGGATACTGTGATTTGTCAGATTGGGATTTTACCCGCGTCAGCGGTATCGTGCCTTGCAGCCGTTCAGCAAAAAGTGGCTCAAACATCGGTGGCGCTGCAAGGGCGAGTTCATGCAGGCAGTGGCGTGGGGCAATTGCGGCTGACGGGGACAGAAATGGATTGTCGGAGAGTATTGGCAGATCTACGCACTTTTTTCAATCAGTCAGAGGGCTATTTATCCATCTTGGAGGCTCCCCTCACCCTCAAGAAAGCGGTTGAAGTTTGGGGCTATTCTGGTAATGCTCTCGCTGCCATGCGTAAACTAAAAGAGCGCTTCGACCCCCAAGGGGGACTCAATCCTGGTCGTTTTGTGGGTGGACTCTAATGGCTGTACCGGAACTTAATACTGCACCGTTAGGGCAATCGTTTGATCTTGCCCATCCTCCTGATGCCAAGCTGATGGATACTTGTGTCCATTGTGGCTTTTGCCTGTCAACCTGTCCCAGCTACCGTGTCATCGGCAAAGAAACCGACTCCCCCCGTGGGCGGATCTACATGATGCATGACATTAGCGTGGGAAAAACCACCCTCACCAAGGCGACTGTTCAGCATTTTGATTCTTGTTTGGGTTGTTTAGCCTGTGTTACCACCTGCCCTTCAGGGGTGGAATATGACAAGCTGATTTCAGCGATGCGCCCCCAGATTGAGCGCAATTATCCTCGCAGTCTTCCAGAACGGGCGCTTCGGCAGCTCATTTTTGCAATATTCCCTTACCCCCAGCGCCTACGGTTATTGCTTCGGCCTTTGCTGATTTACCAGCGTCTAGGTTTGGAAGGTTGGGTCCGGCGGAATCCACTTTTTAAGAAGATTTTGCCTGCCAATATTGCGGCAATGGAGTCGGTTTTGCCACCGCTTTCGGAGGCAAGCTTTCATGATAATTTACCCGCAGTGATTCCAGCCCAGGGCACTCAGCGCTATCGGGTGGGGATGCTGTTAGGCTGTGTTCAGCGGATTTTTCTGCCGGAGGTCAATGACGCTACGGTGCGAGTGCTAACTGCGAACGGCTGTGAGGTGATTATTCCTCCAGAGCAGGGCTGCTGTGCGGCATTGTCCCATCACCAAGGCCAAGAAGAACAGGCGAAAACGATGGCCCGTGATTTAATCGATCAGTTTGATGGGCAAGATCTGGATGCAATTTTAGTGAATGCCTCGGGTTGTGGTCATACCCTCAAAGAATATGGCGTGCTGCTGAAGGATGATTTGGAGTATGGCGATCGCGCCCAAGCCTTTGCCGATAAGGTACGGGATGTCCAGGAGTTTCTCGACGAAGTTGGCTTAACAACGGAACTATCCCCCCTTCAGGGTTCAACGCCCTTGAGTTTGGTGTATCAAGATGCTTGCCACATGCTTCATGGACAAAAGATTCAGGCGCAGCCCCGCCGTCTACTCAAAAAAATTCCCAATGTGAAGTTGCGGGAACCCGTAGATGCAGCGCTTTGCTGTGGCAGTGCCGGAATTTATAACATTTTGCAGCCGGACGTTGGGGATGAATTGGGGACTCAAAAGGTTCAAAATTTGACCAATACCAAAGCTCAAGTCATTGTTTCTGCTAACGTAGGCTGCACGGTACAGTTGCGTAAGCATTTGAGACTTCAAGATCAAGCAACGCCTGTGTTTCATCCTATGCAGCTTTTAGATTATTCCATCCGAGGTGAGGTGCTACCGATAGAGCCAAGCGCTTAAGCAGGTGTGGTGCGCGGGTATGGGGGTGTTTTGGGGCTGAGGCGGCTTTGGATGGCGATCGCTATTTTTGGGTAAGGCTTTGGATGGCGATCGCTATTTTTGGGTTTCGCGCAAGGATGAAAAGGTTTGCTATTGGTTGGTTTTGGGCTTTTTGATGGTTTGCAGTTTTGTGAATGGGGTTTGATGAGAGGGTATAATTGCTGTAGCCCGCGCAAATGTACCTTGAAAACTAAATATACCAAGGCTTTCATACACCCACGGCGGCGCTAAAACGGCTAAAACCCTTATAGGGATTGTGAAATTTATTCAGCTTCAGAAGGCAAGGCAGAAACGCGGCGCTAAAACGGCTGAAACCCTTATAGGGATTGAAACACTCAACACCCCATTTACAAACGACTTGCTAAACACGCGCTAAAACGGCTGAAACCCTTATAGGGATTGAAATTTTGGGAATGCGATCGCATCGCCAACGCAGAGCCACAGCACGCAACAGCAGCTTAAGTTAATCAATAAAGCGGCTAAGCTGCCCCCAGAAAACCAAGTTATATTAAAGGTAAAAACATGTTTGGGAATACCCGTTTAGATCGTATAGAGTCTGCAATTGAAGCATTGACCGCTCAACAAGCTGAGCTAAGAGGCTCTGTAGAAAGAGTAGTCTCCATGTTTGAGGTATTGATTCCTGAAATAAGAGAGATACAGTCTGAAGTCAGAGGGCTACAAGCCGAAAATCGACGCATCATTGAACGGGTTTTTGGCCCAGAATAATAGGTCTCAAAACAATGGGCACCCTGAGTTAAACACTCACCCATGCCCCATGCCCATTATTGTCCTGTTCATTCTTGGGGCGTTGGCGGTGCCTCTCCTTTGGAGACTCACCTCCGCGTTCCATCCCCAGTTCGTCAAACCCAAATCTAAACCCCGTAGACCAGTCAAACCAGCAAGCTCTAACCCAAAACCTATCCTTAAGCCCAAAAAAGATCCTCCAAACGCATTAATTGACTTCATGTTCAAGCCTAAATCCGAAGGCCCACCCCATAACCCAAAAATTCGTTGGCGAAGATAAATCAAGCCGCCAGCTTCAGACATTTCAATAAAATGTCTGAAGCTGTTGAGTTGGTGCTATGGTCTTTTTTGAATTCAGAGCGAACTAGAACAACTCAAACTGTTCAGACTCTTCCTTAACCCTGGCTGAAGGTTTTCCCTTAGGCAGCACAGGCTGATTGCTCTTGCGTAAGCCCACCGCAATCTTGCTGTGTTTCTCAATCTGCCCCATCACCTGTCTCGCCCGCTGAATTACCGTTGTGGGCAACCCTGCCAAACGTCCCGCCTCAATGCCGTAGGAACGACTTGCCCCTCCAGGCTGCACCTGGTGCAAAAAGATAATTTGATCCGGCATTTCTTTCACCACCACTTGATAATTTGCCACATTATCAACAATAGAAGCCAGCTCATTTAGCTCATGGTAATGGGTGGCAAAAATGGTACGAGCCTTGATTTCCACCGCAAGATATTCCGCCACCGACCATGCGATCGCCAACCCATCAAAAGTCGCCGTCCCCCGCCCAATTTCATCGAGAAGTACCAGTGATCGCTCCGTCGCATGGTTCAAAATATTAGCCGTCTCATTCATTTCCACCATGAAAGTGGATTGTCCCGTAGCGAGATCGTCTACAGCGCCAACACGGGTGAAGATGCGATCGCATACCCCTACACTTGCACTCTGAACGGGCACAAAACTTCCGGTTTGGGCGAGAAGCTGAATCAACCCCACCTGACGCAGGTAGCAACTTTTGCCGCTGGCGTTGGGGCCTGTGAGAACGACCAGATCCGGTGCGGGATCTTCCCCCAAGGTGGTGGAATTGGGCACAAAAAAGCCAGCAGGCAACGATTGTTCTACCACCGGATGTCGTCCGTCTTGGATTTCAATTCTGCGATCTTTGGTAATCTTAGGGCGGCTATAGCCTTGGTAAATCGCAACTTCCGCCAAGCCTGTGAGCACATCGACCCCAGCCACGGCGGTTGCCACGGTACGAATTAGCTCTGCTAGCGCCCCAACTTCTGCTCGCAGTTTTCCAAACAGGTCGTACTCCATTGCAAACAAATCCGTTTGGGCCGTCATAATGCGAGCTTCGCGCTCTTTGAGGTCTGGGGTAATGTAGCGTTCTTCGTTGGTGAGGGTTTGTTTACGGATGTAGTCTGAAGGCGCTTGGGTGCTTTTTCCACGAGAGATGCTGATGTAGTAGCCAAAGGCTTTGTTGAAGCCCACTTTGAGGGTGGAGATTCCAGTGCGATCGCGTTCCACTCGCTCCAAATCCGTAATCCAATGCTGGTCAGATTCCACTTGATGCCGCAGCCGATCAATCTCTGCATCCACCCCACTCCGAATCAGATTGCCCTCCGTCAAACTAATGGGGGGTGACTCCACCAAGTGGGCACGAAGTTTCTGGGCAAGCTGATCGAGTTCTGGTGGGACGGTTTGCAATGCTCTAAGGTAAGGGGATTCGCCATTCCGTACTAAGTAGGCAATATCCGTCAGTCGTTCTAAAGATTCTGCCAGCGCCACCAAGTCCCGTGCATTGGCAGTGCCTGATCCGGCGCGTCCAGCAAGGCGTTCAAGATCGTAAATATTTTGAAGCTGCTGCTGGAGCTGTTGCCGAAGCTGGGTGTTTTGTACCAGTTCAGCGAGGGTATCTTGACGAGCAATAATTTGCTCCACCGCCAGCAGTGGCTGAAGCAGCCACCGCCGCAATGCCCGGCTCCCCATTGCCGTCGCCGTGCGATCCAACGCCCATAGCAGCGAACCATGAAAGGTGCCATCCCGTGAGGTTTGGGTAATCTCTAGATTCCGGCGGGTTTGGTGATCTAATACTAAATATTCGCTGAGGGTATAGGTGGTGAGGGGCTGAAGCGGAATGCGGGTTTCTTTTTGGGTGTCTTCGAGGTACATCAGCAGCCCCCCTGCGGCGCGAATTGCTAGGGGCAAATGTTCACAACCCAAACCTTCTAAAGATCGCACCCGAAATTGTTCCAAAATTCGCTGGCGCGCATCTGTGAGGCCAAAGCTAGACTGCGATCGCAACGTATAGCAAAACTGATTCGGCAACCCTTCGGGCAATAGTGGCGAAGCTTCCCCTGGACGCAGAAGCTTCTGCACATCCGGTGCGTCGGTGGGAAACAGCACTTCAGACGGCTGGAGGCGCATGAGTTCTTGTATGAGCTGGTCGCGATCGCCTGCCTGAGTTGTCCAAAACTCCCCTGTGGAGATATCGGCATAGGCTAAGCCCCATTGATTGCCTGCCAGCACAAACGCCGCCAGAAAATTATTGGTGCGGGCCTTGAGCATCCCTTCATCGAGCACTGTACCAGGGGTGATCACCCGCGTCACTTCACGTTTGACTAAGCCTTGGGCTAAAGCGGGGTCTTCGACTTGGTCGCACAGGGCGATCGCAAAGCCTTTCTCCACCAAAATGCGGCTGTAGCGCTCCAACGCATGGTGGGGGATGCCTGCCATCGTGACACGACCGACTTCTTTGCCGCATTCTTTACTGGTAAGCATCAGTTCCAATGCCTGGGCGATCGTGCAGGCATCTTCAAAGAAGGTTTCGTAAAAGTCGCCAACGCGGTACAGCAGCAGTGCCTGGGGATACTCGTCTTTAGTTTCCACGTAGTGCCGCATCATGGGGGTGAGCAGGTCGCGGTCTACGGTGGAGCGATCGCTGTGGCGTGCTGCGTTTTTACCTGTGCGTTGGGTGAGTTCGTCCTCGTCGGTTTTATAGGGCGTGGGTTCGGAAGGGAGATAAGCAGTCATGGGGCAATGGGTAGGCCAAGGTCTTTACTGACTTTAGCTTAGCGGACGCTTAGTGCGGAGCTTTCGCCTTTAGATCCCCCAGTCACGACAATAAACCTTCAGAATTTTACGGTCTATCGGGCTATACCTCTGTATTTGAGGGCAAATACAAATTATGAGTATACCGAGCTGTAATCTTGTCCCCATTATCCCTATTATTAGGTGAACAGACAAACCATTGAATAACATGAATACCAATAATTTGCCAGGATGGAAACAGCAGAATGAAGTCTACATAGAGCAAGTTACACCAATTCAAAAGTGGGGATACATTGGGCTTGGGATTGTTGGGCTTATCTTTGCATTCTTAGTATATCAATTTGGCCGACCAGCTGGCTCAGGCTTATTCGTAGCATGTATTCCTGGAGTAATGTCTATCTTTTTTATATACGTCGGATATAGTGCAGAACAGCGTTTTGTTGATATAAATAGAAGAAAATTTATCTGGAAAAGTATCTTTAGCGGGAAAATTTTAAAAGAAATCAGCTTTAATGATATTAGCATAATTAAATCTGTAGATCTAACTTCAAATGGTGTCTATCAAGGGCGCTATTTTTGCTATGTATTAAAAGAAGGAAATAATCAAGTAATAATACGTCAAAAAATCTCAAAAAATATTTTATCGAAGGTGGATCAAAAAATATTCGAAGATTCAATCAATATCATTGTCTTTGGAGATAAATAAAATGAAGATATCAGGCTGGAAACATAGTAATGAAAAATTAATATTCATTGGCAATAGACTATACAAAAATATTTTTTATAGTGCTTCCATATTGATATTTTTGTTCGTATCTTCATAGATATTTTTGCTCGTATCCTCTGCCTTTAATCAAGTGGGTATTTCGGCGAAAAAATCTTCTATGGGGGATACAATATCTGGCTGTGTTGTATTGATTATTTTACTTATAATTGCTTGGATCTTGTTTCGATCTGCCAGTTATGATGACAAATATATTGATACAAACAAAAGGATTCTATACACTAAGCAAGGGAGCACCATAAGGCTGAGTGACATAGAGTCAATTGTTGGAATAGAGCAATATATCAATGGTCGTTATCATGGCAAAAAATTTGTATATTTGCTAAATGGTCAAACAGAAGCCCCACGCGGAACACAAGAAGTATCACATGTCATACTTGAGAAACAAGAACAAGAAGCATTCTATATAGCTTTTATGAGTTTATTGAAGTCGTGAAAGGTGGAGATTTAGAAAAACCTCTAATTCTGGCCCAAACAACTGCTCAACCGTCTTTAAAAACTGCGCCTGAGACATTGCGACTTCAATTGAAATCACAGCAATAAATGATTAGACTGCATTGTCTTATTTTACAAGTTCTACAATCTCCATTGTTTATGATGAGGCGATCTCCCCTAGATCGCCAACTCGATAGAATAAAACTCAGGAGCCTTGACATTCAGTGTCGTTTTTTGCAGGTAGAGGCTAATCATGAGCACATTAAGCATTAATCTTGAACCCATCATTAAGTTGACGGACGATCAGTTCTATCAACTGTGTCAAGGAAACCCCGATATAAAGTTGGAGCGAAACGCATTTGGAGAACTGCTGATTATACCCCCCACAGGCGGAGAAACAGGAAAGCTCAACGCCACACTGATTTCGCGCTTCATTGTGTGGAATGAGGAGGCGCAACTGGGTGAAGTGTTTGATTCTTCTACTTGTTTTAAGCTGCCCAATGGTGCAGACCGCTCACCCGATGTGTCTTGGGTTAGGCAAGATCGCTGGGATGCGCTCACTCCTGCCGAAAAGGAAAAATTTCCACCCATTGCCCCAGATTTTGTCTTGGAGTTAATGTCACCATCAGATAGCCTCAAGGCGACCCAAGCCAAAATGGAGGAATACATCGACAACGGTGTAAAGCTAGGTTGGCTCATTAACCGTCAAAATCGTACCGTTGAGGTTTATCGCCTAGGTCAGCCCGTAGAAGTTTTGCAGTTGCCTGTCATGCTTTCAGGTGAAGAAATATTACTTGGGTTTAGACTTAACCTCAATTTTGTTTGGTAGCGTTCTTTTCGAGCGATCGCCCCCATAACTACTGTACAAGAGTCATTTAGAACTTGTCCCTGAGGTATTTTTAACCTTATCAAACAAAGATTGTACAGATTCACTCCATCGGGTTTGATCGACCGTTACCAGAAGCTGATGTCCGGTCTTGGGGAAAACAACCAGTTCGCTTGGCCCCTGCAAACGCTTAACAAGAGACTTGACCTCTGCTACAGAAGTCCACTGATCCTGTTCGCCCTGCAATACTAACGTAGGGCAATGAACTTGCTGCGCAAACGTAATGGGGTTATGGGCAAAAGCATTCTCGCCATACTGAACGCTTCCCCAAAATACAAGGAGTTCTGCTAACCCAAAGTCAGGGACATGAAAAACTTGAAATCGTCGTTTGACTGTATCAAGGAATCGCACAAACGGTAACTCCAGGATAATGGCGTCAGGCTTTACTTTTTTTAAGGCGATCGCCCTCAGAATGGCGGCACTCCCCATCGAAACGCCATACAACACAATAGGCCGATTCAGCTTTGCACGTTTGACATCGTTAAAGACCGTCGCTACATCTTGTGCTTCTTTCATCCCAACGGTTTTACTATTGCCGCTGGAGCCACCGACCCCTTGAAAATCTACCAGTAGGGCATCATAGTTTAAGGCATGAAAGACTTTGGCTGAGGCTAAGAGTTGACTTTTGGTTCCTCCGCTACCAGGGAATAACAGCACTGTACCCTTGGGTTCACCATACTGAACAGGAATCTTCCAAGTCTCTAACCATGCCCTGTTTCGCAGGGGTATTTTTTGCGTCGTATAGGGCAGCCCCATTTCTGTTGGGAGTTTAGTGTTAATAGGCTTGGGAGGCCCTAATCCAATCTGCCCTGGCAATCGGTAGTGGGTAATGGTATAGGCTACGGTGGCGGCGATCGCATTCACCCCCACCACCCCCATGAGTCCCCATCGTAGCCATCGCTTAAGCATCATTGGTCAAAATGGGAGGATGAAAACGGTCAATGCCTTGCTTCACCCAGGTAATACAGTCTGCTTCATCTTCAAAGAGCCTGGGTGCCGCTATATTGGTCAGGTTGTCCGGTGCGTAATGATCGTAGAAATATTTCCCTGCAATTTGGGAAATTAAAATCAGGTTGCCCTGGTAAATGTAGCGTTGCTGTACATAATTGGTGACAGACGATAAGTCCGAGTGATGGGCTAGGAAGGTTTGGGCGATCGCCATCACCCGCTCTACAGAAGCCGAATATTCTTCCGTAGGGTTGACCTCCCGATTGAATTGGCCTTGGCGCTCAAAGGCACACAGGAGCTGATAAGAATACACATCAGCCCCAGAAATCATGCCGCATTTGAACGGGATGACTAAATAGCCATAGTGAAAGGCAAGCTTTTCGTAAAGGTATTGATGTTCTGTCATAGTGACTGAGACAGAGATTATAGCGGTACCTGATCGGTCAAAGCTAAATTTTAATACGCACCTGGTTTGCTCAACCACCTTATCCATAAACGTTACGGGAACTGAGCTGCAATGCGTTAAGGTCGAGCTGACGCTAGGAGGCTCGTAACCCAAATGATTCAAGGGACAAAGACAGTGGCACAACTTAAATAGGACGGGCAACTTGCGATCGATTAGACATAAATGATGAGCGCTACAAGGGGAAACACCCTATCACTGAGGCTCGATTGCTATGGGGAAAGGCTGGTTGGCATCCGCCGTCCAATGACCCAAGAGAACTAGATCCTTAGCTGTGTTGTGCAAAAAAAGTCCCTATTTCTTTCCCCCTGAAGTTTTTCCAACGTTGGGGATTGTTAACGGCCAAGATGAGTGGCGGCAAGTAACCTTGAACTCGACATCAGAGGCTTTCAACCGTTCGCTGCATTTGAATTATTATGCTGCATTTCCGTTACCTCAAATAGTAGTTTCTCCAAGAGTTGATTTACCCTTTTGGGCTGTTCAATCGATGAGCTATGACCGCATTCTTCAATCTCCATTAGAGTTGAACTGCTGATTCTTTGCTGAATTTCGTAACTTGCAGACAGGGGTAACGCTGTATCTTCAATACCACCCGCTAGAATAGTCGGCACACGGATGGATGATAACTGCTCCAGAATCGAACTAGCACTTAGGACAGCCTCGATCGAATACTTCATTGAAATACTGCTAATCTGCTTCATTTTATCGACCCAAATCCTTTGCAGATCGGGTTTTGTCGCTAGCGTTGTCTTCCCAAATAAGCCAGCTTTTAGCACTTGTTCTTTGAGAAACTGAGTTTTCCAGAGAAATCGCAGCGTTAGTGGAGCATTTAATCCATCCAAACTAGGGACTTTTTTACCCGCACCGCTTGCTGCATTGGTATTGAGCAGCAATAAACCAAGCACTGCTTCGGGATGTCTAATGGCAATGCGTAAACTCGTCATTCCACCTAAAGACACGCCACCCCAGATCGCTTGCTGGATGCCAAGTTGCCTCACCAGATCGAAGTAGTCTTCAGCCATCACTTCGAGCGAAATCGGATGATTTAGTATCGAAGATTCGCCATGCCCGTGAATATTGATCGCAATGATGCGCGCTCGACCTTCAAAAGCCTTGATTTGATGCTCAAAAGCGGTGCGGTCTAAAAATAACCCATGAATCAGAATGACGGGAATCCCTTGACCACTGTCTACATAGCTCAACGTAGCGCCAGACTTGACCTGAACTTTTTTAATGGCTTCCATCGCTTTATTTTGCCATCATCTGCGCAATCGCTGGACGTTTGCTGCATCTTTCTAGCCACCCCATGACGTTAGGGAATACTTGCAGATCCACTTCCATTGAACCAATCCAGCCGACGAATCCTTGCAAATGCGTGTCAGCGAGGCTGTAGTCACCGAGTAAGAAAGATTTTTCCGCCAAGGCATGGTCAAGAATTCCAAGACATCCAGCGAGATCGATTTTGGCTTTCTCCAATGCGATCGGACTGCGTTGTTCGGGCGGCACCCAATCTTGGGAGTTGGGCTGAACGGCTCCACCACTGTCCGAAGAAAGCAATGCAGACAACCTACCTGCGGCTTCGGCGAGGGAAACATTGCCCCAGACAATCCATTTCATGGCTTCGCCACGCTGTGGGCCTGCTGGAGGATAAAGCTTCGCCGCTACACCAAACATTTCACCGAGATACAGGGTAATTGCCGCTGATTCCCAGATCGCAATGCCTTCATGGACGATCGCGGGAACCCTACCATTCGGATTGATGGCGAGAAAGTCTGGTTTCCTCGTGTCGCCATCGGTAATGGAAAGCTGTATGCGATCGCATGGGATATCCAGTTCCGCTAGCACAGCTTCCGTGATGCTTGAGGTGGACATGGGGGTATAGTAAAAAGTGAGGCTCACTGCTGGATTTTCCTTCAGAATTTACATCGATTATTGAACTGTGGTGCTTAATGTCAATTCGGAAATGACTCACAGTATACTCCTGTATACACGTACTTAGTGCAACGGCTGGTAGGTCAAGATTGAAGTTGTTGAATTAAACCTGCCGCATCAGAAACAGACCAATGCTCAGCAATTTTTCCATCTTGAACCCGATCAATCCGGATCACCGATGTCGAAGTGCTCCTGCCAGTTGGTGAAATGCCGTAGAATGACCCGCTGTGCTTGCCGTGACTTGTGATATGGCTAACAACCCGATCATTTTCCGCGACCTGCTGCATGATCTCAATTTGGATGTCGGGGAACGCAGCGAAGAAATCATCAAAGAAGGATTCATGATAGACCCGAAGTGCATCAATACCGCAATTATCTGTACTTGGCATCGTATGGTTGATGCAATCCTCCGCCCAAAAATCTTTCAGAGCTGTAAGGTTTCGACCACTCCAAACGACTTGAATAAAGTTCTGGATTATTTCCTTGTTTTTATCAATATCGGCCATTAGCTTTTCTCCAGAGAGTCATTTTTCATTGAGCAGTATACAACTTCAAAAGAGTAAATGACTTTGCTGACTCAATCGCTAACAGATCAATCTAAAACTACTCCATAACCAATAATCTCAGCGACATGACGTTCCTGTTCACCTGCCGCCAGGTTTTTCGGCCTTAATGAAGAAACTCAAGACGGTAGGCGTGCAGCGGGCTTGTTAGACAGTCGGCATCCTGTCATATTCTTCTGGCTCCACATCAGGGACTTTTGCTAAGATTGCTTCATACTTTATACACGATCACCTTTTTCAGCCCTATCCTTGAGGTAATTCTCTGTCATTAAAGCTGAGAGTTTTTCCGCGATCGCAGTAGATATAAACTGATCGATAGAAATGCCATCACGACCAGCGAGATCGGACAGACTTTTATGTAATGAGTCAGGAATTTGAACTTGAACAATACTCATGGCAGCTTTCCTATCAGGTATAAAAACTCTGAAGGCTTAAGTAGCTATAAACCAAACTGCTCAACGCCTGTAAAGTCACGGGTGTTATATTCCTGGTTCTAAGTTAGTTTGTGGTTGTTAGAATTGAGGATATAAGCAGAGTTCAGGAGCCGAAAGCGATGAAAGAACGCCAAGCCCGAACGACCTCAGGGGATA
>JANLSD010000188.1:0-15375 GCA_031362245.1 Acaryochloridaceae cyanobacterium OTE_25_metabat_464
TAAGCTCGATAGTCAGAACCTAAAGATGGCGAGTCAAAACCTGCCGTTGCAATCGGGGATGTCTTTAAGCGTGAATATTAAAACACGTCAACGCACGGTGATGAGTATCTTTACAGACTTGTTCACTGGAGAAGTGGAAGGCATGAAACACCTTCGTTAGCCCTGAGGCGTTCAGAGGTAATCAGTTCCAAAATGCTGTGTATCTCTCCAGCCTCGGATCTGCTAAAAATCTAGCCCGCCAAAAACTCACCCACTGCCCGAAAAACCTCATTGCGCTCTTGATCGAGGGTAATAACGTGGTCAGACTCCTTGAGCCACAAAAGCTGCTTCTGTGTGGAGCTAATTTGCTGATATAAAATTGAAGCACTCGCCGGATCCACCACCGTATCTTTATGGGACTGAACAATCAGCATCGGGTTGTTCAGGCTAGAGAGTTTGGGCTGCACCTGTCCCATAAGTTCAATGGCACTCCGCACTGCGTCTAAATTAAACGTGCCAAAAATTGCGGCCTTGCGCGCTAGTTTTTCGGTGTTAGGGTCAGAAATCGGCAGCCGGAGCCGAGGCAAATCGCGAATCACATAGCCCAGGGAATTGATGTACACCTCTAAGGGCAATCCATAGTACCACTCGTGCTTTAACCCTAGGTAGGGGGCCATCATCACCAGCTTAAAGGCGGGCTGTTCCATCGCTAAATTGAGACCCAGCAAGCATCCAGTTGAAAATCCAACCAGCGAAACCTGTTCGTAATTTTGGCTGAGGGTGAGGTAATTTTCAAGGATGTGGGCGTACCAATCTTGCCAACGCGATCGCGGCATTTGTTTCCCAGGTTTATCGTGGCCTGGATACAAAACACTCTGTACCGTTAACCCTAGGGCATTGAGATGTTGTCCCAGCCACTGCATTTCATAGACGCCACCGCCTAACCCATGCAACAGCAAACAAGCATGGGTTGAACTCCCTGGAAGTAAAAAAGGTTTGTTTTCTAACATGCCCGCACAGCATTAAGGATACAGATCATTACGGTAACGTAACTTTTGGAACAGGTTACACGTCCAAGGTCAGATGTCTTGACTGCACCACTATCGCCATCATTCAGAGAACCCGTGCTAAACATTTTTGAGGATTATATCTACGCTCTTAGTTTGCTTCAAATCGACTGTATTGAAAGGCTTCCAACAAAGGATCTGCCTTCCGATCGCAAATCAACGCTGCCATCAGCATTGCAGTAATGGGGGTCAACAAAATTCCATTGCGATAGTGGCCCGTTGCCAACACCAGATTGTTGTAAGGGCTTGGGCCTAAAATGGGCAATTCATCCGGTGTAGCGGGTCGAAATCCCCACCAGCACTGTTCTAGAATCCAGTCTTGGAAGGGCGGGTACAGTCGGCTACTGGCTTGAAGCAGTTGTTGTACACCCCCAGCAGTGTTGTGAGGCGCAAATCCCACGTCTTCACTGGTGGACCCAATGACAACGCGTCCATTTTGACGGGGCACAATGTACACGTCACTGCCAAATAACACATGGTTCAGCGTCTGGTGGCCTGTATTGGATCGCAAAGACAACATTTGACCTTTGCGTGGCACCACGGGAATTGACAGTAATTCCCCTGTCCATGCCCCTGCTGCTAATAGGTAGCAGCCTGCTTCATAGACGTCCTGGGTGGTATGAACGCCTGTGATCTGCTGCCCATCATGGGCAATATGCTCGACGGTTACGCCTTCGCGGAGGGTGACGCCAAGCTGCTGCACCGCGACGAGTAACGCTCTTGCCATTGCCTGGTTATTCACCTGCCCATCGTCTGGGAACCACCATCCGCCTGTGATTTCAGGGCTTAGATCGGGTTGGAGGGTTGCGAGGGTTAGGCGATCGCACCATGCCTCTCCCCGCTCAGCATTGCCATACTGCGGTGCAATAATGCCACAGGGCCAATACTCAGGATCGATCCCCGTCAAAGACTCTAGCTTTCTGGCCCATTCTGGATACAGTGCGCGGCTACGGAGACATAGCTCTAGCATTGGCCCTGGCAAAATGCCTTCTGCTTGAGGAGCCAACATTCCAGCGGCGGCGTGGAGTGCAGCCTCTTGGAAATTGCGGCTGAGGATTGTGACCGATGCGCCGCGCAACGCTAGCTCAAGGGCAGTTGCCAACCCGATGGCTCCCCCCCCGATAATCAAAACATCGCTGTGTATCTGCATAAGTATCCTAAAACCTATACCGCTGAGCGTTCAGAGAATGCCATCCATTAAATCTAAGTTTCCGTTGACTCTAGGGTGTCTAAGGCTATGCTCAGGGAAGTTTGTAGGGATTGAAAAGTCTGTTCAATATGCCTATAAACATCATCCTTGACCCGAGTACTAACCGCACAACTCTGAAGTTTTGAAAAAAATGCAGCAAAGGAAAGCTCTGGATGTAGAGCAATGATCGATGCCATAAAGGGGACAAGATCAACAAAAATTACATTTACTCCCCTTTTTAACAAAACAGCGTTTGCAACCTGCTCCCGAGATGAGCCGATACAGCTTCCACTGACTCCAACGACAAAGGTGATTGACCTTAATCCGTATTGACTCGCCTTGAACGCGGCATGATCAACATCCTGCTCACTAAACTGCTTATCTTTAACCTCAACGGCTACAAAAATTCTATCGTTCTTCTTGATGTCTATATCTGACACTTCATTGGAAGATGCACCGCTCTGATGAACAATGACCTCAAAACCTTCAAACTGCTCAAAATAAGCGGACAGAATGGCTCCTGTCACAATTGCAGCGACCTGCCCTTCAATTGATTTTGTAACAAATGCCTCAACAAACTCAATAATCTTCAAATGGGAGTCTGCCGACGCTGGAAGCTGGGGAAAAAGATCGATTCGAGCCGTTTGTCGTTCGAGCACAAATCTTAGGGCAATACAGAGCGCACTGAACGCTTGCTCAGAGGTTTCTATCTCAGACAATAGCTGATGCAATAGGATCAGAAGCGCTTTATCTTTGCCAGCTCTAACTGCGTTGGATGGAGATATCGTTGGGAAACGGGCAGGCTTATTGAGAAATGGCTCATTTGAACCGTCCAAAGCACGATTCAGTAATTCACGTTCAAGGGGCACCACAACCTTATGGCATAAGCTGCGGGCATCGTAGGCACCTTCAATATCAGCACCAGCTTGAAGCGCAAGAGCATTGACGCTTGGGTTGGCTGCTTTTCCCAAAAGAGCCGTCACAAGGATATATCGAAAGGTCAGATGCTTGCCCTTAATAATCGCTCTGATTGCGGCATCCCACTCCATCGCAGGAAGTTGGCTGGAAGCGTCTCGCGCGATGGCGATCGCCTGTCGAAAAAGTTGCTCGGCTGCTTCGTGATTTACGGTTGGCTTGGAAAGGATCATGCTTAGCGCTCTAAATTGGCAAATTGTGCGAAGAACTCAGCAGGGTCAACCTTCGTTGCCCGTACCCATCGCAATGCCTCTAGAATGTCTATCCGACGCTCTCGACGCTCTATCTTAGAAATGTCAGGTTGCGTTAAACCCATTTCCTGGGCAACTGCTTTTTGAGAGAGCTTCGCCTGCTCTCTTAAAGAAATAAGCGCGTCAACAATCCTGTGGTAATCAGGATCATGAATACTGGAGATAGATTGCTTTTGACCTTCCATGATTGTGATCTTGATTTGAGAAGGTAAATATGCCAAAATCGCATATATGAAGAACAGCATGGTTTTATCAGGACTCTCCCTTTTTTCCGGTGCAGGAGGGATGGATATTGGCTTTAACCGCGCAGGTATCAATGTTGTTAGCGCTAATGACATTGATAAAGATGCTTGTCTCACCTATGAGGTAAATCATCCAGGAGGCATTATCAAGTGTGGCGACATTGCTGAAAACCTCATTCATTTGTCCCAATTTGAGGGGATTGATCTTGTTTTTGGTGGCCCACCCTGTCAGGGCTTTTCTGTCGCGGGAAAAATGAACCTTAACGATCCGCGTAGCCAATTGCTGTGGGCGTTCATGAAAGCTGTAGAGATCACAAAACCTCGGGCTTTTGTCTGTGAAAATGTTAAAGCGTTGGCAGTGCTTGACAAGTGGTCTGAGGTTCGCCAACGCCTTTTCCGTCTTGCTAACCAGTTGGGGTACACCTATCAGTTAGTCATTCTCAATTCATCCAATTTTGGTGTGCCTCAAGCCCGAGAGCGAATTTTTTTGATTGGTTTTCGAGATATTGAGGATCTGGGTGATTTAGAGGCGCAATTTGAACAATACAAGAAAAAAGCGCTTACGGTGAGAGATATTGTTTTGCCTTTAGGCATAGCAGGTTCTGAGAATAACCAAAGAGTATGCAATGCAAAAGTCACCATTGCGGCTAACCCTGTTATGCGACGTTCTCCCTACGCAGGCATGTTATTTAATGGGCAGGGACGACCCCTAAATCCTGATGGATATTCCTGTGCGCTCCATGCTTCTATGGGTGGGAATAAAACGCCAATTATTGATGAAGCCCATTGTTATTTTGACCAAGATAGCTGGGTGGAGTGGTATCACGATTACTTGATGCAAGGGGGAAAACCACTCTGCTTAGAGGCTGCGCCTAAAAGACTAAGACGATTAACCATTGATGAAGCGCTTAGAATCCAGACCTTTCCCCATGATTACCAATTTATGGGTAAGCAAAGCTCGATTTACAGGCAGATCGGGAATGCTGTGCCCTGTGGTTTGGCACAAGTTGTCGCTGAGGTGGTTAGAGATTACCTCGTTGACGGTAGAGCGGTCGCAGCACCGCCCGCATCGAATCATAAAAGGGGAAAGTTGTTATTAGCCATCTAAAATGATTGCTCTGCGGCTTTCATTGTCAAGGAGGGGCTGCGGCTTT
The DNA here is from genome assembly GCA_031362245.1 of Acaryochloridaceae cyanobacterium OTE_25_metabat_464. Lineage (GTDB taxonomy): Bacteria > Cyanobacteriota > Cyanobacteriia > Thermosynechococcales > Thermosynechococcaceae > JAAURS01. Next base: position 4,858 of record JANLSD010000188.1, read on the forward strand.
TTACAGCAAACCTCCTTGACTCGACTTAGCAAATACACTCCAAAACATGACCTCACAATCTATCGCTGAGCCATAACCAATCGTTTGTCTAAGCTGAGGGTAAGGTCTGTATTGGGTTCAATCACAACCACTTGGCTCAATTTGGGCCGATTGATGGCTCCACCGATGGTTGCACCCGCTGCTGCCCCACTGATGACTTTCTCTGCGGTAATGGTGCGATCGCCCACCACTCCAGACACCCCAGCGCCCAAGGCAGCCCCGATCGCCGTATCTCTTAAAATCGAGAGCCAGGGACGACCCATATTGGTTTCAACAGCGGCTCCTGTGGCGGCTCCGGCAATCACTTTTTCGGGGGTAATGGTGCGATCGCCTGCCAATCCTGAAATTCCGGCTGCAACCCCTGCACCAAGAACGGAATTGCGAGCAAGGGACAGCAAGTTAAGATCGCGAGTATTTTGAACCCGAGTCACCACACCTGAGGATGCGGAGATGGGATAGGATACTCCGTTGATTAGAAGGTTTTGCGCCACAAATTGTGAACCGCCATTTTGAGGCTTCAGTACACCTTCAATCTGACTTCCGGCGGGGATGATCATGGTTCCATCCGCTGTGTTGACATCAAACTTTGTGGTGAGGGTTAAGGCAACCGTCTCATTGGGGGTGACGATAATGCGATCACCGGCAGTATATTTCACTGGAATGGTTTCGCCTGCGTTGAGGAAAATATCACTGGGTAAGCTTCCCACAATATAGCTATCTGGAACTAGGGCCGTCTGGGACGATCCTTTCAAGGCTTGGCACAAAAAGGCTGCAACTTCGGCGCGGGTTGCATTTTGATTGGGGTTGAGTTGTTTTACTTCAGGGTAGTTCACCACAATGCGTTGGTTGGTAGCAGCGGCGATCGCATTGTTGGCATAGCTGGGTACCGCAGATGCGTCATCGTAGCTGCGAGAGAGAATATCACCCGTATTAGCAGGCACTCGATAGTTTAGGCCATTGGCCAGGGCCACTAAAACCTGCACCCGAGGAATATTTTGCGCGGGACGGAACGATCCGTCAGGATAACCCGTCAAGAAACCAGACTGTGCCGCTTGTTGGATGGCAGGATAGGCCCAAAATCCTCGACCGACATCGCCATAGGATTTGGAAGTATTGCCGACGGTTTGGCCTGGAAATGCAGCACCGAGCATTGTTGCAAATTCAGCTCTGGTTACGGGTGCATTGGGGCGAAATGTACCGTCTGGATAGCCGTTAATAATGCGTCGATCTGCCAAGGAAGCAATGCAGCGATTGGCCCAAACACCTTGAATATCGGACAGTTGGGTTTGTGCTTGTGCCGCTGTATTCCAAGAGCCTGCAATTAGGCTAGAAACGGTGCCCAAACCTAGAATCAACGCGGTTCCAGAACGCAACCAAGAAGTACTTGTCATGATAAAGCCTAGTTTGAGTGACTACCCTTCAGTTAACCTAAGTGGAAGTAAATAAGTTTCTAAGCAAGTAAAAAAGATTTAGAGGAACTATTGATCCCATACAGAGTCAAAAATAAAGATTTATGCCTATAAATCAGGTTATGACGCAGAATGGCATAACTCAGTTCCTTGATCCAGAAGAATCCAATTAGTTTAAAATCAGGCACTGTAGAGGTAAAGAGAGGGGCTGCGATCGCCTTCCATGTTCCGCCATCCAAGTTGCAATATCGGAGATCACGTCTATATAGTTCAGATCGGCATAGAGGTCGTGGTAGCTGTTGGGATAATCGCGGTAGGTTTTATCAACTGATTGAAGGCGTTGAAATAACGCTTGACTGCTTTGGGGGGAAGTAATGCCATCGGCACCACCGTGAAGGAGCAGCAGCGGAACTTTGAGCTGGTCTAGGTTTTGATGAATCCAGCCCACGGTTTTAAAGAATTCGACGGAGAGGCGGGCTGTGCCATATTCATGGCGAAGCGTGTCAGTCGCGTAGTCTGCAAGAACTGCCGCCTCTCTGGAGCTTAAGGAATGGTCAATGCCAACTTTCAGCTTAAAGCTCGGCCACACCCGAGACAGGATTTGACCCACCACAAGTTTCCAAGCAGGTACGCCAATATGACCAAGGGCTGGCGCGGAGAGAATTAAACCCTGCAATGAATCTGGATAATGCAGGGCATAGTCTAGGCTGATGGTGCCGCCCATGCTGTGGCCCCAGAGAAAGTAATGCTCTACGGTCTCTCGGCTGCGGATGAATTGCAAAAAGGCGCATAGGTCTTCGCGGAATTCTTGCCAGTGGTGGATGTAGCCGCGTTGTCCTGGTGATCGCCCATGCCCTCGCAAATCCAGGGCATAAACGCCATACCCTTGGGGCAGCAGGCAGCGAATGCCATGCTTGAATAAATCGCTGTGCCCACCGAGGCCATGTACAACAATGAGAATGCCTTGGACTGGTAATGAATCGGGAAACCAGCGCTGATAGAACAGGGGAAGCCCATTAAACCCTTCAAAGAAACTTTGGGTGTGGTTCATATTTATCCCTTCCAGCCGAGGCGACGCGTTGATTGGTCAAGCCTATGGAACTTGGTTGGAAGTGCCTCATTGCTGTAAATCTATTTTATGCTTCGTTTCTGGGGGCGTAAGAGCTTTCTAGGTCAGTTTGCGAAGTGGTTCTGGAGGGGTAGGTGATTTCTAATGGGGCGATCGCTCTTCAAAAAAAGTCCGCAGGAGCAGCTACGGGGTGAGCTTCGCGAAGAATTTGATATGTTATGACAAAACAATTGTTATGCTGCTTTTGGACGAATGGTCAATCGGGGAGATTTGTTAGCGCTGAAAAGGTCTGGTAATTATGGGACTTACGCATTGACAAAAATAGTGTGATATGTCCGTATGCTTGTTCAGCCGTGAGATTTTCTGCAATGAACTGTCGAACCACTGAAATAACTCGAACCAATGATCCCTGCGGCTAACTAGACGCACTCGTATAAAACCGCAGCGCAAATCGCCAAAATAGGTGCGTACTACACAACAACACGATCGCCAAAACCCCAGACCCCACCACCCATTCCCACTCCGCCCGATGCAGCATCACCTGGGCTGGCACCGTCGTTAACACCGTAATGGGCACCACAAAACTAAAGAAAAACCGATAGCTAGCAGGATACGCCGTAATAGGGTATCGCCCTGCTTCAACTAGCCCCCGCAGCACTTCCGTCACATTGTAGATTTTGACAAACCAAATGCTGGTAGCCCCTAACATAAACCAAAGACTATAGAGACTGATAAACCCAAACCCAAGGGGAATTAAGCTCCAAACATAGTCCTCCACCCTTAAATTGAGCTGCATCCCAGCGTAGCCAATGACCGCAAGCCCAAACAGCACATCCGGCAAACCCCAAGGCGAGAACGTATAGGTCGATAACCAAAACTGACTGCTAATCGGCTTCAGCAACACAAAATCTAGAGTGCCCTCCTGGACATGCTTCACAATGCGGTTTAAGTTTGGCACCAAAAACGAAGCAGACATCCCCTGCAAGAGCGTAAAAACGCCCAGAACAACAAGGGCTTCTTGCCACGACCAGCCCGAAAAGGTATAGCCATTGCGGTAAAACAACGACAGCCCAAACAAACTCCCCGCTAGATTCCCTAAACTACTGAGGGCAGAGAGCAAAAAATTGGCGCGGTACTCCATTTCAGCGGCGATCGCCGTGCCCCAAAACAACCTGAGAACCTGCAAATAGCGCACCATCAAACCACCATTGCCTAAAAATCAACCCTATCTATCATTACAACTCACCCTCTACAATAATGAGGCGAGAAGGGCCTTATGCAGTCCTACAGTAGTCGCTCGTTGTGCAGAACATCAGGGTTTAAGGATAGACAAATGTTAAAACGAATGACTGTCATCGCTGTACTGGTCTTAAGTTTAGCGCTTCAGAGTTGCGCCAGCCTTGGCGGTGGCTTTATGCCCTACGTGGATGCAATGGATGGCTATCGCTTTCTTTACCCCAATGGTTGGCTCCAGGTCAATGGCAATACGGGACCTGATGTGGTGTTTCGTGACCTGATTGAAGAGACAGAAAACGTAAGCGTCGTGCTCAGTTCTCTCACAGGCAAACGCCAATTGTCAGACCTAGGTGATGCCTCTACCGTTGGGTTGCAGATTGCCAAGAAAATTCTGGCCCCAGAAGGCTCCAATCGAGAAGCAGAATTACTCTCTGCCATAGAGCGTCAAGCAGCGGATAAAACCTACTATGACTTGGAATATCTGATTAAGATGGGCGATCGCCAACGACACCACCTCGCCAGCGTCGCCGTCAGCCGAGGCAAGCTGTACACTCTCAATATTTCAGCACCCGAACAACGCTGGGACAAAGTTTCTAGCCTCTTCAAAAAAGTAGAAACCTCATTCCGCGTGGATTAATGGGCTGGGATTGACAAAGACTATGGGCATCGCAAAACTTGGTTGGATCAAACACACTTTCAGACTCAAGGGTTCCGTCATTCCAGCAGTGATGCCTAGGGCGATCGCTTGCGGCAGCTTTGGGGTGATGATTTCCTTTCTGTACGCACGGGGATGGATCCAAGCCTGGCCCATTTTGGGTAACGTAGTGCCCAGTATTGTCTTAGGGCTACTGCTCGTCTTCCGCACCAACACGGCCTACGATCGCTTCTGGGAAGGTCGCAAAGCTTGGGGCGTTCTGGTCAATACCGTTCGCAATCTAACCCGTCGGATTTGGGTATTTGTGGAGGAGAGCGAACCGGGCGATCGCCTCCACAAGCAAGAGGTTTTGCATCTGATTTTGGCCTTTGCCATTGCCACCAAGCTACACCTACGTCAGGAGCCGCTGAATGCAGAGGTTTTGGGATTGGTGGGCGATCGCCCACCTTCCGCCCTGCAAGACGCCCCCAATGCCCCGCTCAAAATTGCCTTTTGGATTGAAGACTATCTTCAGCAGCAGTACCAACTCAAACGGGTCGATTTATACCAAATCACCACCATGAACGCCCTGCTCGACAAACTTGTTGATAGCCTCGGCACCTGCGAACGTATCTTAAAAACGCCCATCCCTATGGCCTACGCCATCCATCTCAAACAGCTTTTGCTGATCTACTGCCTGCTGTTACCCCTCCAGCTCACCGGTGAAATTGGCTATTGGACAGGGCCGATTGTGGGCTTGGTAAGCTTCACCCTGTTTGGCATCGAAGAAATTGGCATCGAAATTGAAAACCCCTTTGGGCGCGACCACAACGACCTGCCTCTAGATGCCATCTGCAACACCATGGGTCAAAATCTAGAACACCTCATGACCCAGACCCCCAGTGCCTATCGCGACATCGATCCAATACGGAACCTTTAGCAGGGTGTGCCGTCAAACCTGTGATGCCAACTCATACAGATGATATGTTGGCAGCTTGATTGAAAACCGCCTTGGCAAAATCGGCGTCAACTTCACCAAACAAACTGGTTGATTTTCTCCAGAATAAGGTAAGCTTTCAGTGACTTAGGGCGCGTCCTAACTTAGAAAAAGCCCTGAAAAGCGCCATAGCAAAGCACTTCTTGTATATAAGCTAAGAGAAAGAAATTATGAAATCACTCGTTAGATTGGGCTTAGCCCTAAGCCTGCTGGGGGGAACCGTAGTGGGGCAAACCTTAATTCAGGCCGCACCCGCCGTTGCCCTCTCAGAAGCTGATGCCCTCAAACGCCTAGAAGCAGTTCCCGTTTTTGCCGTCACAAACAAAGACGGAATCCCCATCCTTGCTTCTATTTCTAGCCCCAAAGACAAGACGAAGCAGGTCCAGATTGCGACGTTTTTCATGAATCCACAAGATGCACAGTCTCTTGTGACGGCGCTGAAAACCCAAAAACCCGATGTGGGCAATTCTGCAAGGGTTGTCTCACTCTCAATGCGTCAGGCCTACGACATCAAAAGCAAAAACAAAGATAAAGCTGAGTCTTTAGTGTTTGAGTTTTTGCCCTCTAAGCAGCAAAGTGATGCCGCTGTCGCGATATTAAAGCAAAATGGCCAAGATATAAAGCAGTTTAATGACATTGCGCTGTTTTACAGCACAGGTGGAAAAGATAAAGGTCTATTGACCATTGAGCAAGGCAAAAACAAAGTCATCCCGTTCTATTTCAATAAGCAAGATCTTCAGGGGATGTTGGATCAACTGAAGCAAAAAGATCCTAAACTCAGCAGCACCATCAAAATTGAAGTAACGTCCCTCTCTAAAGTGTTTGATTCTTTGCTCAAAGAGAACAGCGCTGGGATTCAGCAAATTACATTAGTCCCTGACCGTAGTGCCCTTCAGTTTGCCCTAGAGCAACAGAAAGGCGCAGGAGGTGGCACACCAGGCAAGCCTGCCGCTGCTCCCGCACCTCAAGCAAAACCTATTGCTCCCACCAAGGCTAAATAACCCAGCATCTTCATGGAGAATTTGGGTTGGGTCTCGGGAGAAGATCTGTGGAACTGGCGGAATTCTACCCGTCAAATCACGTCTGCCTGTATTCATAACCCGCAGACCGCAGACGAATACTTATGGGAGCTGGATTGGCTGTTAACGGCGGTTGCGGCGGTGGATCGTCTTGCCCTTAAGTTAGAAACCTACCGAACCGCAACCGCCATTGGGGTAGAGCGATCGCTCTCTGAACTGTCGGCCCTCTGGCAACGCAGACTTCAGGAAAAAGTCCCTGTTCAGTACCTATTGGGAAGAGTAGAGTGGCGAAATTTCACCCTAACCGTTGCCCCAGGCGTCCTCATTCCCAGACCTGAGACGGAACGCCTGATTGATTTGGCGATGGCGGCGGTGCCCACTCCTCAAGATGAACCCATTCATTGGGCCGATCTGGGTACGGGGAGTGGGGCGATCGCCCTAGCCTTAGCCACCCACTTCCCCACCGCAACCATCCACGCCGTCGATACCAGCAACCTTGCTCTAGACATTGCCCAACACAACGCCCAACAGCTTGGACTCATGGATCGGGTCAAGTTTTATCATGGCAACTGGCTAGAACCCCTCGCCCCTCGCCCAGGGATGCTGACTGGGATTATCAGTAATCCACCTTATATCCCCAGTGCACTGGTACCAGAACTACAGCCAGAAGTGGCACACCACGAACCCCACTTAGCCCTAGACGGCGGCACAGATGGCTTAGATGCATTTCGCATGATTGTAAAACATGCCCCTCAGGTTCTGAAATCAGGAGGAGTATTGCTCCTAGAGATGATGATGGGACAGGCCGATGCTGTCTCTACATTGTTACGTGAGTCTGGAGACTATAACAATATTCAAATTCATTCAGATTTAGCAGGCATTCAACGTTTTGCCCAAGCCCATCGAATCGAGTGAGTACAGAAATGAAAAAGACTAGAGATATTCTTTGTCTCAACTGTGTTAAAGCGTCAAACGCCTAGCTTAAAATAGACGTTTAACGCTAAGTCCCTGCTGCGCCCCATGAAACATACACTATCCGTTCTAGTTGAAGATGAAGCTGGCGTTCTTAGCCGCATTGCAGGGCTATTTGCCCGCCGAGGCTTCAATATTGAAAGCCTTGCCGTTGGGCCTGCCGAGCAAATGGGCGTCTCCCGCATTACGATGGTGGTTCCTGGAGAAGATCAGGTCATCGAGCAGTTGACCAAACAGCTCTATAAACTCATCAACGTCCTCAAAGTGCAGGACATTACAGAAATCCCCTGCGTTGAGCGGGAGTTGATGTTGATTAAAGTCAACGCGACACCACAACTGCGATCCGAAATTCTTGAAATTGTTCAAATCTTCCGAGCCAAGATCGTGGATGTCTCTGAAGATTCTGTCACCATTGAGGTTTCAGGAGATCCAGGCAAAATGGTGGCGATCGTCCAAATGCTCAACAAGTTTGGCATTCGCGAAATAGCAAGAACGGGTAAGGTTGCCCTCACCCGCGAATCTGGCGTCAATACAGAATTCCTAAAATCTCTAGAGGCAAAGCTCCAGTAATCGAGTGGGGCTAACTATCGGAAGCTAGGATTGTCGTCAAAGTTGCTGCTGTTGTCAAAATCATCGTCAGTGCTAGGTGGCTTTGGCATACCTAAGGGTTTGTAATCCACGTAGTCACCGTCTAGGGGGCTGACCCTAGATGTAGAGCCATCGCCATTGGCCCGAGACCGACGCCGAGAGCCACGAGTCCCCGTAGCCACTTCCGGTTCAGAAGCTGGAGAAGAATTGGAACGCCCCCGACGACGACCCGAAGCGGGTTCAACACTAGCGGAACGATCTTCGCCATAGCTGTCGCTGAGATTAGGCGTCACATCACCTTCAAGCTGAAGGGAGCCTCGACGACGGGAACGCGGCTCCTCGCCATATTGATTGTCATCGGCGTAGGAATTGCTAGAACGACGACTGCCCTCAGACCGTCGAGGTTCACGGGTATCCTCCGAAAGCTGGTCAAAATAGGCATCTTGTCCTTGATAATTATCGCGAGCGCTACCGCCATCCCGTCCGCCTCGAATCCGCCGTGCCCGAGAAGGTTCTTCCATTGAGATGGGATCATCATCAAACTCAGCCCGCACTTCCGAGCGTGGACTTTCATCATACCCAGAACGGTAAGACCGACTGGGTCGATCCTCTCGGCTTTCTCGACGGGACGCTCGACCACTCATCGGCGGCATCTGCTCATTATTTGGAGAACGGCTGCGAATCCGTTCAACCATGAGCGCCACCAGCGACCCAGCCGAAATCATGAATTGCATCGCCATTTGAAAATCCGCCTGCCAGCTTAGCAAGGCAAACAGACCCGCCAGCATAAACAAGATCGCGTAGACCGTATCTGAGTCTCGCTTATACCCTGGCTTAAAGGTGTCTAAGAATAACAGACCAATCCCGATCAGGATTAGCACAATTCCAACCAGGAGTGGAACAGGAGTACCGAAGCCCACAGTGGATTCCTCGTAGATAAACGCGACTCAAGGAGAGCGTTGCAATGTCATCATGAACCGCTTAACACTTTAATCCTAGCGGTCTTTGCTGGTTTTGTCGTGGCCTAGGGCAATTAGAAAACGTCAAAAAAGTCTACGGCTGAAGGATATCAACCGTAGACTTAAAGGCACAAATATAACTTACTTGGTACCCTAAGCCTTAATGTCACTGAGTTTTAACTCAACTTCTGCTTAGGAGCGTTGAATTTGGTCCAGCCGACTCACGAGAATAACGCCGCCAGTGATTCCAGCTAACACAACGCCACCAGCGATTAAACCAATAAAGAACCCGTTCAGAGAAGGGGTGATCGTCATTAAAACAGGCATCATATCCGTTTGTATCACAACAATATCCTTCATCTTAAAGGGTTGCCTGACGCTTGAGAAGCCCTCATGGAAGGCAGTTTCTAAACCCGTCCAAAACACCCGAGAAATACCATCCAGGTTTTAGACTTCGCTTTTGGCTTAAAATAGCCGTAAACGCAGGGTGAGTAAGAGATGGATGCTTCAACAATTCTGACCTGGACGATTGGGCCGGTGCTGGCCATCATGAGTTTTTTGTTTGTGTTTCGAATTGTCCTGACTTGGTACCCTCAGGTTGCATTTGGTAAGTTTCCGTGGATTCTCATCTACTGGCCCACGGAGCCGTTGCTAATCGCCATGCGAAAGCTCATTCCGCCCATTGGTGGCGTGGATATTACGCCCATCATTTGGTTTGGAATTGTTAGCCTTGCCCGAGAGCTGCTGCTGGGACAGCAGGGGATACTTAAGATGTTTTAGCGGCTTGAGCCTGCATTTGTTCTACAAAGTTGGTATAGACGAGACCCGCCCGAAATTCGGCGTTTGCCAAGATTTTTTGATGAAAGCCAATGGTGGTGGAAACCCCTGTGATGGCACATTCTTGGAGGGCGCGCTGCATTCGGGCGATCGCCGTCTGCCGATCCGGTCCCCACACAATCAGCTTGCCAATCAAAGAGTCGTAGTAGGGGGGGATCTCATAGTCAGGATAAACATGGGAATCCATCCTCACACCAGGGCCACCAGGGGCTAAGTAGGCGAGAATTCGACCTGGCGTGGGGCGGAAATTGTGGTCGGGGTCTTCCGCATTAATTCGACACTCAATAGAATGCCCTCGCAGCACAACCTGGTCTTGGGTAAAGCTGAGGGTTTCGCCTTGGGCAATTCGGATTTGTTCCGCAATTAAATCCAGCCCCGTAATCATCTCGGTGACAGGATGCTCCACCTGAATGCGGGTATTCATTTCCATAAAATAGAAATTGCCAAAGGCGTCCAGCAAAAATTCGACGGTGCCTGCGCCCACATAGCCAATAGATTGGGCCGCCTTAACCGCTGCTTCTCCCATTTTTTGGCGAAGATCTGGGTTTAGAGCCGCACTGGGTGCTTCTTCTAAAAGCTTTTGGTGACGACGCTGAATAGAACAGTCCCGTTCACCCAAATGCACCACGTTGCCGTGGCTATCTGCCAAAATCTGAAACTCGATGTGGCGAGGCTTTTCAATGAATTTTTCGAGGTAGACGTCGCCATTGCCAAAGGCTGCTTCCGCTTCGCCTTGAGCCGCCAAAAATAGCTTAACCA
>JANLSD010000041.1:0-17427 GCA_031362245.1 Acaryochloridaceae cyanobacterium OTE_25_metabat_464
ATCGTGGGATCTGGGGAAAGCCGCCGTCAAGCAACAGTTCCATGAAGATTATTACGGGACAAAAGCGCTGCCCAACGACCAGCAAAACGTGCTGAAGACCGGACTGGAGTGGGCGCAGCATCAATATCAAAGCGGTCAACAGCAGACTAAGACCTGGGAGACACAACTGCGTCAAAGCGATTGGGGCCAGAAGATTGCCCCTGTTTGGGATACCTATCAAAAGGCAGATCAGCAAGCGCATGCTTTAGCACGCGGTTTTGCCAAAGGCATTGACCCTACCATTCGCAGCTGGACAGACCAAGCCTACGATTTTGTAGATCAGCCCTTAAAATACGCTGAAGAACAAACTAAAAATATCCCCATTATTGGGGGCATGACTCAAGGAACTAATACGTTGACACGCGCTGGAATGCAGGTGGTCACAGGTGGGGTCAAGTTTGCAGGGGGCTTTGTCGGCGGACTTGCCAGTCTTGCGACTGACCCAGTTTCCGCATTGAAGGGGATTGGCACAATGGCTGAGCATATCCCCCCTGCGATGTTACTCTCCAGTATGGGTGGCCCCTTCGCTGGACAGCTCCTCAATAAGTTGGGTGTGCCGATGGTGAACCCGCTGAAGGCGATGCATGGTGCCTATGATGTGGTGGTCAATGGGGAAGACTACAACACGCGAATGAGAGATCGGGTGTTTGACCCTAAGAAGTCGATGGCCGAAGACATCAAGGTGGGCAAGGCGTTGGGAAGCGGCTTGATTGAGCCGATGCAGAAGTCTTGGGAGCAAGGCAAGTATGTTGAGGCCGTGACTCAGGGCGGACTAGAAGTTGCCTCTTGGTTGGTTGGCGCAGGCGAAGCAAAGGCAGGTTCTAAGCTGAGTGAGGCGGGTAAGCTTGTCAGTGAGGCGGAGAAGGCAGGAACCATCGGAAATAAGGTTGCCGATGCATCCAAAGCTACGAAAATAGCGGAAGGTGTTAAGGGCGCTGAGGTCGCAAAAGGCGGCGAGGTCGTGGCTGAGACTGCAAATACCGCAGGAAAGGCGAAAGCGGGTGAGGCTGCCGCAGATGCCAGTAAAGCTGGGAAGGTCAAAGCTGCTGATCGGATTCCCTCAGCGGCAGACGCGGCGAAGTCTTCCAAGTATGATCCAATGTTTGAGCATACGCCTGAAACCCTTCAGCAACGGGCGGCGGAGTTGGCGGAAATATTCTCTGGGGGCAAAGGGCAGAAACCGATTGGCATCAAAGTCGATCCCAAAGGACTAGAGGGCGGCAGTATTCTATTGCCCAAGAATAAGCTGGGGATTGTGCAAAAGGTTGAAATCGAGGTCGGGCCTAAGATTCGTGAGGCAGACCTGATTGCCCATTACGAAAAAGCAGCCTATGCCCAAAAGTATGTCGGCATCTGGGGCAAGACTCGTGCCCTTAATAAACAGCTTAAAAACTGGATTGCGCGTAATGGCGAACCCGCACCCTTATCAATGGCTTGGGAGGCGAAGCATGATATCCAAAAGCTGGACTCGATCCGAGCGGCGCGGTTAGAGGCGCTTCAGAGCGGAAAGTTAGACCCCAAAAAGGCCGAGGCGCTTCAGCATGAGCTGTATGAACTGAATCATCAGTTAGCCGAACAGCAGGCGACACTAGCACGGATGGATCGCAGTCCTGGCTTTGGCAAGATTGATGCGCGGATTAAGAAGAATATTGAGGACTTTAAGGCGCAAAACCCTGATGTTTTCAAGAATACTGATGAGCTAGGTAGACTGCTGGGCGTCAGTAAAGGCAAGCTCAAGGAAATGGGCAAAGATGCCCCCAAGATTCTGGAGAAGGAATTCTTTGACCGATATTACCCCTCAAGAGCCAAAGATGGAGAAGGGTTCCAACTTAGCCATATGCCGGGTAAGCCAGAGGGCAAAAGTTTAGAACTGAGTAAAGACGGGAAGATTTTTGAGAGTTTAGAGAAAGTCAAAAAAGTTGAGCGATTTGAAGCGGGGGCAAATTCTGCCACAGTCTACGAGAAACTGCTTGGCAAGAGTTCGACTTCTTCCATGAAAGCCTATGCGGATATGCTGATTCGGGAGAAGATTGGCGGGATCAAAAAGTACGGTGATTTAGAAGCCCATATCAAGGCATTGGAAAAGGATGGCTTTAGTGGTCGCAGTGTGGATGATGTGCGGCATGCGCTAAAGGAGAGATTCAACCAGAAAGTCGTGGACAAGATGACGACCACTTCACCTACTGCGTTGCGCAAGAAATACAGTGACTTACCGTGGAAGGAGAACCCAGCCAAGGCATTAGAACAAGCGCAACATCGGGAGTTAATGAGTGTTACGGAGAAGTTGAATGGTGCGGACAAGGGTAAATTTGGTGAGAAATGGTACAAAAAAATCTTTGGCAGTAATGCGGTAGAACAGCAAAAAATCTCCAAGGCAGATGCAGCTAAGCAAGGATTAGACTTCACAAAAGATCGTATCCCTGACTTAATTGAAGGAAATCAGATCAAGGAAATTAAAGGGACTGCCGATAAGATTACTGAACGGGACATTTCACAGTTCCGCGATCTGCTTCAGGTTGCCAAAAAAGATAGTGGGTCAAACATTAAACTTGCGGATGGCTCACAAAGAACCATCGATAAGCTTCGGTATGTGTTCACAGATCCACAAGGTGTTAAGGCCAATCTTAAATGGATGAAGGTTCAGTTAGAAAATAATAAAAATCACGTCTCCTTCGAAGTATTTAATGCTAACGGTGAGCGTAAAATCCTTGATGCTGGAAGTCTCAAAAATGGAGAATTTGATCAGCAATTTTCTCGGTGGTTGAATGGCTTTTAGATTCTAACCTGCTTTTTAAGCAAAAATATAAGGAGATGTAGGAATGGATCTATTTGTTAGCTTAGAAGGCGAAGATAGATTTGAGATTTTGAAAGCAATTTATAACTTTAAAGTTTTTCAAGAATCACCTAAGCCTGATGAATTTTGGGTCGATGGAAGAGAAAAAAAATATGTCAAGGATTGGATGGAGCGCTATGTGCCAGCCTGTAAACGTGATATATTTTTGACCTGGCGAGATGGAGTGCATGATCACTTTATTTCATACGATAAAGAATGTGTAATTAAATTTCGAATGAGAGATTTTTCTGGAGATGCTAATACTGTACTAAAGTTAATCGCACCAATTCCGTGGACAGTCGCAGCTTTCATGTCAACAAATCTTGATCGTTTTGATGATGAATATTCTGCTCCAGGATTTGCCAATATGCACTTCTCTTTGGATTGGGGATGCGCCTTCAAAGGTGAAGGACACAAGCGCCTTGTCTCTCAACGCATACTAGAATTTGGCCCTTGGCATCTGATTCGTGATGAAGAAAATGACATCACCCTCGTGCAATTTTATGACCTCAATGCAGACTCAGAAACAGCACTAGAGCAAGCGAAACCAGGTCATGCATTGATGAGTAAGCCTTTTCAAGGAGCATTCTTCCAAAAAGACTTTAAGCTTGCTGGAGAACTGGATGTCCTATACGAACCCACAGAGCGCAAAGTAAAAGTCATTGTGGCAGGCCGTGATGTCCCTATTTCGGAAATGGTTGACATGGCAAAAGCACGATACGAACAACTTCTAGGGCCAGAAAAACCCTTCGATAGCGTGGCCTATATCTTTACAGAATCGGAAGAAGCTGCTAGAGCGCATTTGCATGACCTATGGCTGAGAGAGCTAGAGTGCTGGGCTTTCATCGACCACCTGCAAACGCGAATCGACCTAGACTACCATCCCACTCCTAACAAACCAGAATGGGTCAGACAGCTAGAGACTTAGAGGTCTGAAACTGCTCATTGCCATGAATCAGAACGCTCCATAGCAAAAAAGATGACCTAAATCTCATGCCAACGACCACCCTGAGCGCCACAAAGCCTCGCCTACCAAGCCAAAAATGCAGCAGACCTGATTGCCCACTACGAAAAGGCCGCCAATGTAATTGTCATTTGATAATCAAGAGGGGGTTGTCAATAATTACCACTATTAATCGTGTCCTAAAATCCTCAAACCCAGTCTACGCACACTTGTGTGTACACCGTAGCCCCCTTATTAATTCTGGTTGTTGAACCCCTTAGACAGACATAAAATCTCCTTCCATGCGTAACTTTCGCAACTATTACGAAATTTTAGATATCCCCAGCAGTGCCACCAGTGATGACATTAAGCGATCCTATCGACGCTTAGCGCGGCAATATCACCCAGACCTCAATCCTGGCAACAAAGACGCGGAGGATCGGTTTAAGGAGATCGGTGAAGCCTATGATGTGCTGTCCGATGTCACCAAGCGGGCACAGTACGATCGCTTTGGCCAATACTGGAATCAGCAGGGCTTTAAGGAAGAGGCTCCACCGAAGCGAACCCAAAGCTGGGGAGAACGGGTGGGGATGGGCACTCCACCGTCGGAGGAAGTTGATTTTAGCAAGTATGCTGACTTTCAGGAATTTGTTGATCAGCTCATGGGGCGTCGTCAAAAGGCCAGTGGCAGCACCAGTGCAGGTAGACCACCCTCTCGGGCCGCTGAACCCTCTCGCAGTAGCACAACGACTAAAGCCAAAGCCACGTCAGCGCCCAGTGGACGGCGGGATGCTGAGGCACGGCTGGTGATTTCTTTAGAGAAAGCCTATGCGGGCGGACGGGAACGCATCCGGTTGGAAGATGGGCGATCGCTCGAAGTCAATATGCCCAGTGCAATGGTAAGCGGGCAGCGGATTCGGCTCAAAGGTCAGGGTACGGCGGGTGGCGATCTGTATCTCAAAATTGAAGTACTACCCCACGAATTCTTCAAGGTGGAGGGGACCGATATTGTGTGTGAACTCCCCGTTACACCCTGTGAGGCGATCTTAGGAGGTCAAATTGAGGCACCCACCCTAGATGGATGGGTGAAGATGACATTGCCCGCTGGGGTTCGCGCGGGTCAACGGCTCCGCCTGGGTGGCAAAGGATATCCTGGGGTAGACGGTGCCCGAGGCGATCAGCTCGTGCAGATTCGGATTGATATGCCCCGCAGTCTTAGTCCCCAAGAAAAAGACCTATACGAGAAGCTTCGCCAAATGGAAAGCTATAAGCCTCGTACAGGTCTACCTGTTTAAAGTCAAAATCATCGATCCATAAATCAGGTATTGAATTTATCGCTTCGACAGCGATGGGTTATTTTTTAGCTTTCCCTTTCGCAGCAGCAGGTGCAGCGGCAGCAGGTTTTGCTTTATTCCCAGAGACTTTTTCTTTAAATAGTTTGCCTGCACTAAATGCAGGGACGCTGGTTGCCGCGATGGTCATGGTTTCCCCCGTTTTGGGATTGCGTCCTTCCCGTGCCTTGCGATGGCGTTTTTCAAAGCTGCCAAAGCCCACTAAAGTAACTTTATTGCCTTCGCTAACGGCAGTTGTGATCACTTCTAGAGCAGCACTGACGATGGCATCGGCTTCTTTCTTTGTGACGTCTGCCTTACTGGCGATCGCATCAACTAGTTCACCCTTGTTCATAAAAACTCCTCAAAACCTTTATGAGGATTGTATCGCAAGCGTTTCAGGAGTCAATAGGCATTACGCCATCAATTCCCTATTATGGATGGCAAAAATATCTGAAACCCATGCTGTGAGGGAGTAATGCCTAAATTATCTAATTCCTAAATAATTGCAATATATTGCCAAATTCCCAGGAAAAGTGCCTAAAAATTGCGCCAATCCATTACAAAGTCACGGGTCAACTTCAAATCAAAGGACTGATCAGGAGAGATCGCCACCACTAAATCTTGCCGATCATTTGGGTAGCGATTGTAAACATCTCCTCGAATGGTTGAGTCATCGGAATTAGAACGGCCAAAAATTGCACCCAAAATTGATCCTGTTCCGTTTGAACGCCTAGAATCATTGCGATTGTAGGGATCGTAGCCATCATTTTGTCTGATGATATTAGAGACTGCCGAAATTCGTGACTGCTGACCATTGGGAAACCGAACCCGACTGGCTTCAAAGCGGTAGCCGCCTCTGGTTGGGACTAATTCGCCTTCAATTCTGCTATTGCGGGGCAAGGCAACGCGTCCTCTACGGGAAGACTGCCCCACATCTTGGCTCACGACTAAGGTTAGGGGATAACGCTCAGAACGTTGCAGGACAATCCGCCGCCCAGAACGCTCTGGATAGGCTGGGATATAGGTTCCCTCTGACAATCGCGTGCTGAAGGATCGATGCTGTCTTTGCCACTGGTCTTGGTTTGAGCTATCCCATTGGTCTTGATTGCGGGTTTGCCATTGATCTTGATCTGGGTTCCAAGCGCCTTGATTGCGGTTTTGGTCTGGCCCTATCCATACCTGATTGCCATTGGGGTTTACCTTGGGGTTGCAGTAGGCGTTATCCCAGTTGCGATCGCATCGTTGACTCCAGGCGGGACGGTCGTTTGAATTAGACCAGTCATCGGCAAGAGCGGCGGTGGTGCCCACGAGTGTGGTTGATGCAATGCTACTAGAAATAATGCCCAGGGCTGTAACAGCCCCAAGAATGCTTTGACGTTTCATAGCCATAATCCTATTGAAGGTGAGGGAAAAAATGAAACAGGATCAGCTCACCCACAAAATCGATTCGTCCGCACAAGCCTATGCAGAGATTAATTCTTAGGCAAATTCAAACTGTTTTTGGTGTCAAATTTATTGACCCATTTGTGCCAAAAAAGTTTCCAGTCAAAAGATGCAGATCTGGGCTACCCCAATAAGGCAAAATGACAGACGAACCAGTATTCCCCTGAGTAGAGTGAACTATGCCCCATTGGGTTGCGCGCCTAAAGCCATTCCTGACGCCACGTTTTATCTGGATTGCGACCTTGGGATGGATAGGGGCGATCGCCGTCATCACGTTGTTCTGGGGCATGGGTGATATTGGCCTGATTGATGAAACCGAGCCGCTGTTTGTGGAAGCCTCGCGGCAGATGAACCTCACAGGGAACTGGATTACACCCTATTTTGATGGTGTCACTCGTTTTGATAAGCCACCGCTAATCTATTGGCTGATGGTGCTGTGCTTTAAGGTGTTTGGCGTCAGCGAATGGGCGGCGCGAGTCCCTTCAGCCTTGGCGGCTTTGGGTACGATCTTGCTGTGCTTTTATGTTTTGCGGCACCATAGCCCCAGCCTGAACCCTCATGCACGCTCGACTCAGCCACAGCCCTACCGCAGCACTTGGGCGGCATGGCTGGGTGCAACCATGCTAATGCTGAACCTCAATACCTATTTTTGGGGGCGTACAGGCTATGCGGATATGCTCCTGATGGCCTGCATGGGTGGCTCGTTGCTGGCTTTTTTCTTAGGATATGCCCAAGTCGAAAACCCTAAAATTCAGGGCCGCTGGTACGGTGCATTCTATGTTATGACGGCGCTGGCGATTCTGACCAAAGGCCCCGTCGCAATTATTCTGCCCGTGGCGATTATCGGAGGCTTTGCACTTTACCTGGGCAATCTGCGCACCGTTATTCGTGAGATGAAGCTGGGCTATGGTGTTTTTGTGGTCATGGTTTTGGCGTTGCCTTGGTATGTTTTGGTGACGATGGCAAACCCAGATACTTTTATTAAGTCTTTCTTTGGCTATCACAACCTGGAGCGCTTTTCTACGGTGGTCAATCACCACTCTGGGCCTTGGTATTTTCACTTTGTGGTAATTTTGGCTGGCTTTTTACCCTGGTCGGCGTATTTGCCCTTAGCGTTCCATCAAGTTCAGCCGTGGCGGCGGCAAGTTTGGCGGGGGCGATCGCGTTCCGAACAGCTAGGACTCTACGCAATCTTCTGGTTTGCTGTGGTTCTAGGATTTTTCACCATTTCCACCACTAAATATTTCAGCTATACGTTGCCTTTGATGCCTGCGGCTGCAATTTTAGTCAGCCTTTTGTGGACAGATGCCATTTTGGAGTCCCCTTCCCGCCTTCCCTCTCGCTGGGATTTGAGCCGCTGGTTTAATGTGGTGCTCATGGTGGGGTTATCTTGGGTTTTATTTTCCTGTGCGCCTTGGCTTACCCAAGATCCTTGGATGCCGACATTGGGGACGCAGATTGCTGCGGCTCAAATTCCGACCTATGGTGGGATGCTGTGGGCGATCGCGGCAGCGTTAGCCATCCTGTGTATTTTGTGGCGCAGTCATGGGCTGTGGTTGGTGAATGCGATCGCATTTCTGCTCTTTATCACCCTTGTTATGCATCCAGCGGTTGCCATTGTGGATCAAGCGCGTCAGTTGCCGCTGCGTGAGATGGCTAAAGCTGCTGTGGCGGCTCAAAAGCCTCAGCAGGAGATCATTATGATTGGCTTTCGTAAACCCAGTCTGGTGTATTACACCCAGCAGCATGTTGAATATCTGGAAAAGCCCCGTGAGCTTAGTGTTTATCTGCAAAACGCTGCCCATAAAAACCCATTAGTGATCACAACCCCTAAACTTTTGGCTGAGACGGCCTTAACGCCTCAGCAATACCAAGCACTGGGGCAGTCTGGGGTTTATGTGCTTGTCGGTCTCCGTCCTTAAAAGTTTCAAAGCTTACTTCAGAAAGCAAACTTATACATGAGAAGTTTGTAGAGGTCGGCCTCTAAGGTATCGGTCACACCCAGTCCCTCGACGGCCCGAGACAGATGGACTCTAGGGTTTGAGGCCAGTACCGACCTTCGAGGTGGACTTTATCTGCGTTGATTTGCCAAGTGCGTCGCACGTCGGAATTGACGAGGGTTCCTTCGCCGCGTATGTGGGGTGCTTGCTCAGCAACGGCAACTAGTTGTTTGACTTGGACGAGAAGGAAGATCGGGCCAATGCCTTCGACCTGAACTTGTGGCGCAAAGGTCTCGATAGTGCCTAAGGTGTAAAAGTTGCCAGGGCGCTGGATTGTGCTTAGGATTTTAGCCAGGTCAGTCGTGATGGATGACATAATGCTTGGCCTTTGCGGAGTAAAAAAATGATGATTGCTACCTAGTTCCGCATAGATTGTCGCAGAAATTTCGTCAGGGTTTCAACACCTGCTCATGCTAGATCTATGGCGATGATAGGGCGGGGGCTGAAGGCGATCGCCCTATCACGCCTGAACTCAAGTTTTCCCATCCTTACATCCCCCAAAACAAAGCGCGTCGTGATTTCACGACGCGCTCTGAGTTATTTAGCGTTGAAGGAATAGAGTCTTAGGTTATTGACCCGCTAGGTCGTTATACCCTTCTTCCCCGTGTTCGTTGATGTCCAGACCCTGATACTCTTGCTCAGGCTTGACCCGAAGCCCAATGGTTGCATCCAGAACCTTCAGGATAATAAAGGTACCAGCACCCGCAATGACGTAGGTAATGGCGATCGCAATCAGTTGAGTCACCACCTGACCGGGCGCATTATCAACAAATAGCTGGCCCTTATCCCCAAAGAGCAGACCATTGCCCCCCAAAGGGTTCACCAGTTTCGTTGCAAAAATACCGGTTAGGATAGCACCCACCGTTCCGCCAACACCGTGGACAGGAAACGTATCTAGGGAGTCATCAAACTGAAGCTTAGATTTCAAGTTCACCGCAAAGAAGCAGCAGGTCGAAGTAATGGCTCCAATCAAGACTGCACCCAAAATGGTTACAAATCCAGCCGCAGGCGTAATACCCACTAGACCAGCAACTAAGCCTGTTGCAATCCCAACGGCAGTCGCCTTACCCCGTAAAACCCACTCTAAAATAATCCACATTAAAGCAGCGGAAGCGGCGGCAGTATTGGTATTCACAAATGCAACGGTTGCAAGGGAACCGGAAGCCAAAGCGCTACCCGCGTTGAAGCCAAACCAGCCAAACCACAATAGCCCTGCACCCAACAAAATGAAGGGAACGTTATGAGGAGGCTTCATCTGATTAGGAAACGTTTTGCGTGGGCCAATCACCCATGCCGCCACGAGGGCGGAAACCCCAGAACTGATGTGAACCACGGTACCACCCGCAAAGTCTAAGGCACCCAAACCGCCGTAAAGGCCCAGGAAACCACCCTTTGACCAAACCATGTGGGCGAAAATGGGATAAAGAATGCTAGACCACAGAAATACAAACCAAAAATAGGCTTTAAAGCTAATCCGTTCAACAATAGCTCCAGAAATCAGCGCTGGAGTGATGATGGCGAACATCGCTTGGTAAATCATGAACGCTTGATGGGGAATGGTGCCTGCATAGGAACCGACATCAGCGTATTTTGGATCGGCAGCCTTCAATGCATCTTCGTAGGGGAGGTGCGGCAGATAAGATGCCACGTCACTACCTACCCCATTGGAGAAGAGCCACTGTAGCCCTCCAATAAAGGGAGTACCAGGGGCAAAGGATAAACTGTAACCCCAAAGAACCCAGGTTGTTCCAATCATTCCCATGAGCAAAAAGCTCATCATCATCGTGTTGAGGACGTTTCGACCTCTCACAAAACCGCCGTAGAAAAATGCAAGCGCTGGTGTCATGAGCAACACGAGCGCTGAACAGATCAGCATAAATGCCGTGTCACCCTGAGAAGTAGCCGTCGCTACGCTGGCTGCAAGATCGTCCAGCATCTTTTGAGTAACTTGGACTGGGGCCTCAGCAGCCAGTGCAGTCCCAGCGAAAGGAGTTAGTAGTAAAGCAGGAGCAGTTAACCCCACAGCCAGCAATCGTCGATACACAGTCTCAGTTCCTCTTTTCTGAAGGATTTTGAATTTTATTTTAAGTCTCCCTTAACTAAGGCATTAGACCAAAGATGAAAAACATGTTTTTGTATCGCTAGATACATTTCAGCAATGGCTGAATATTATTCCCTTTTGCGGCACAGGACCTTACTCTTGCTTAAAAGAATATGATTTTGTTTTCAAGATCGCTAAGATTGCAAGCAAAAAGATGGGTTCTGTTGAAGCTAGAGCCTTAAAACCTCTCCAAGAATGCAATCTATGACCGTCAACCTAAGAATTCAGAGATGTTTCCAGCAAATACTGGTCTTAAAAATTCTTTTTTGCCTGGGCAGTGGAGCTGCGATGACGCGGCCAAGATGCCATAAGGGTTTATAAAAATTTATGTTTGAGTGTGGAGAGATTAAACCCCCGTCAAGCAAAGCGCCCCAGATTGAATCTATTCAATCTGGGGCGCTTTAGGGAGAAAACCGATGAATGCAGAGCGTTATTCTGCCAACTCGGTGTTTTCTGTCGTTATTTCATCCACCACGGCTTCATTCACTACGACTTCATCTGTCATAGCTTCATCTGTCACCATTTCATCCAGCGCTTCTTCTTCCTCGGGGACTTCTGATGCGGGGACAACGGCGACGGCGGCGATCGCATCGTCTTCATCCAATCGCTGCACTCTCACCCCCGTTGCGGCGCGAGACTGAGACGAAATGGCATTGATGGCCTGGCGGATAATAATGCCCCGTGTGGTGACGAGCATCAGCTCTTCGTCGGGATTAACGATCCGCAATGCCGTGACTTGATCGGGTGGTTGAATGTTTTTGAACTTGGTAGAGGTGAGACCCTTCCCAGCCCGATTTTGAAGGCGGAACTGAGACACAGGAACCCGTTTGCCAAATCCGTGCGTGGTAATGACCAAAACCCACGGGCCTAGCGCCGTTGGCTCTTCGATGACCGCATCTTCTGAAGCTTCATCTACCACAAGATCGAGATCGGTCTCTTCGTCGCCTGCTTCTGCAAGGCTGGCGGTGATGAGTCCTGGCAAAATATCCATCCCAATCAGCACATCGCCTGTCCGTAGACTCATCGCCCGCACTCCGCGAGTTGCACGACCCAGGGGACGGAGCTGTTGGTTGTCGGCTCTAAAGTGGATCGCCATGCCGCGCTGGGAACCAATGATGATGCTGTCTTCAACACGGGCACGACGCACCCAACGCAACTGATCGCCTTCTTCAAGGGAAATGGCGATTAGTCCGTTGGAGCGAATGCTGCGGAAGGCGGCGAGGGAGGTTTTTTTGATGAACCCGAGGTTTGTCATCATCACCAGATACTCGTCTTCACTAAATTCGCTGACAGGCATCACGGAGGTGATTTTTTCTTCACGGGTGATGGGCAGAAGCTGAACTAAGGGTGCCCCACGAGCCGCTCTAGAACCCAGCGGGATCTGATAGGCGCGTACCCCAAAGACCACACCACGATCGCTAAAGAACAAAATGGTGTCGTGGTCATTGCAGGCAAAGAAATGCTCCACGGCATCATCGTCCTTCATCCGTGCCCCAGCTCGTCCCCTGGTGGCGCGGCTTTGGGCTTCAAAGGTGCTTACAGGCATCCGCTTGATGTAGCCCTGCTCCGTGACCAGAATGACAGACTGCTCATTGGCGATGAGATCCATGTCGTCAAGGTCGCCATCGGATTTTTCGATGATGGTGCGGCGAGGAGATGCAAATTTCTCCTTAAGCTGGAGCACCTCGGTTTCAATGATTTCTAGGATGCGCTCCCGACGATTTAGGATATCCAGCAGATCCGCAATTTGAATCTGAAGGTCATCATGCTCTCGCTCAATTTTTTCAGCTTCTAGGGCGGTTAAACGGCGAAGCTGCATCTGTAAAATTGCGTCAGCCTGAACTTCTGTAAGCCCAAACTGCTCAATGAGACCTAGCTTGGCGATCGCCGCATCAGCCGCCCCGCGAATCAAATGAATCACAGGGTCAAGGTTCTCCAGGGCAATTAATAAACCCTGTAAGAGATGATCGCGGTCTTGGGCTTTGCGAAGCTGATACTGTGTCCGGCGGGTAATGCACTCTTCACGGAACTCTAGAAACACGCTCAAGAAGCGTTTGAGGCTGAGAAGCTGAGGCTCGCCATTGACCAGCGCCAGCATATTGGCCCCAAAGTTATTCTGGAGCGGAGTCTGTTTATACAGGTTGTTGAGCACCACTTGGGGGTAGCAGTCGCGCTTGAGTTCGATAACAATCCGCATGCCATCGCGGTCGCTCTCATCCCGAATATCTGAGATGCCCTCTAAGCGCTTCTCATTGACCATTTCGGCGATCTTTTCAATCAGCGCCGCCTTATTGGTTTGGTAAGGCAGCTCCGTGATAATAATGGCTTCACGATCTTGGCGACCTTTAACCTCAAGGGTTTCAAAGGAAGCCACCCCACGCATGGTGATGGAACCACGACCTGTGGTGAAGGCTTCACGGATGCCACTGGTGCCCAAGATTTGTCCCCCTGTGGGGAAATCTGGGCCGTGGATGTACTGCATCAGGTCTAGATCTGTGAGATCAGGGTTATGAATGAGCGCAATTAGCCCATCCACCAATTCACCCAAGTTATGGGGCGGAATATTGGTCGCCATTCCCACGGCAATCCCAGAAGAGCCATTCAGCAAAAGCTGCGGGATGCGCGAGGGCATGACGGTGGGTTCTTGCTGTGACCCGTCATAGTTGTCGCTAAAGTCAACGGTTTCTTGCTCAATGTCTTGCAAGAGGGCATCCGCTGTCAGTGCTTGCAGCCGACACTCGGTGTATCGCATCGCCGCAGGGGGATCGTTATCAACTGAACCAAAGTTACCGTGACCGTTAACAAGCGGGATCCGCATAGAAAAGTCTTGGGCCATTCGCACCAAGGCTTCATAAACCGCCGTATCGCCGTGGGGGTGATATTTACCAATCACGTCCCCCACTACGCGGGCGCATTTACGGAACGGGCGATCTGGGCTTAAGCCCAGCTCATGCATGGCGTAGAGAATCCTGCGATGCACTGGCTTAAGGCCATCGCGGGCATCGGGTAAAGCCCGACCCACGATCACGCTCATGGCATATTCCAGATAGGAGCGAGACATCTCATCCCGTAAATCAATGGGGATAATTCGCTCTTGAGGCAGCTCCTGGGAAAAGGTCATAACCGAAAAGACTCCAAAAAGTTAGGGTTATTGACGATAAAGCGCCAACACAGAAAAATAGCAGCCCCTAAATCAAGATTACTCAACATTTACGGCTGCTTATCCATTATTTTAACATGTTGAGAGAGGCAGCATGGGACTGTCGTCAATAGACTCAACGCCCCATCTAGCGGCTATTGTGGAGGTTCATCCCTTTCGGGTGTTTTAAATGATTCCTATTTTTTATTGCGAAACTTTTTTAGAGCATCAAACAGGCTTTGGACATCCCGAACGCCCTGAGCGCGTAAGGGCTGTAGCAAATCACCTGCAACAATCCTCACTCTCCAGCCACCTTGACTGGAAACAACCCTCCAGCCTAGAAATCCGCGATCCGCTACCCTGGATCTTAAAAGCCCACACACCCGACTATCTTGAGCAGGTTAAGGCCGTGGCAGATCGGGGGGGCGGGCAACTCGGGCCTGATACTCCTCTGTCCGCTCAAAGTTATGAGGTGGCTTGCTTAGCGGTGAATGCCTGGTTAGATGGTGTTGACTCGGTTCTGGCGTTGGGTCAACCTGCGTTTGTTTTAGCCCGTCCGCCTGGACACCATGCGTTGCCAGATCAGGCAATGGGGTTTTGTGTATTTGGCAACGCGGCGATCGCCGCCCTCTATGCCCTCACCCAACCCAACATAGAGCGCGTCGCCATCCTAGATTGGGACGTGCACCACGGCAACGGGACAGAGGCGATCATATCGGGGCATCCTCAGATTGCCTATTGCTCCCTCCATCAGTACCCGTTTTATCCTGGCACTGGATCAGCCCAAGACAACGGCCCACGGCTGCTCAACATCCCCATGCAGTCAGGCAGCACTCTTCCCGATTATGAAACTGCCTTCCAAAAACAAGTCATCCCCCTCCTCACCAACTTCGCGCCAGATTTGCTGATTGTAAGCGCGGGCTATGATGCCGCTCAAGCTGACCCTCTAGCTAGCATCAACCTTAATCCAGAAGATTTTGAACCGTTGACCGCCCATTGTTTGGCCTTAACCTCCAAGATCGTGTTTGGGTTAGAGGGTGGGTATCACCTCAAAAGTATTGCCACAGCGGTTGAGGTCACCCTTGCAGCTTGCTTAGAGAAAACTTAGGGGTTTATCAGGGGAGACTCAGGGCGATCATCCATCATCAAGATTAACCTCACCCATAAACCCTATGATTTCATCGTAAAAACCGCCCTATCCATCGTTTCACATCGGCCCAAATTTTGTAATGATATATTAAGCACCCTAATCAAGCCTCAGTCAGTCAAGCTTGGTTAAAGGACTGCATCCTTGCTTTAACTTTCACCCATGAACAAACGCACCTTTTTGACCGCAGGCATTGCATGGCTCGGTTCCACTATCAGTCTTATTTTTAGGAGTTCATCCGCTATGGCAGCCCCACAAAAGCAGTTTGAAGTCGCCAAAACCGAACAAGAATGGCGTCAAAGCCTTTCACCAGAATCATTCAAAGTTCTGCGAGAGCATGGCACAGAACGTGCAGGCACTAGCCCCTTAGATAAGCAGTACGGCAAAGGCACCTACGACTGTGCAGGCTGTGGTCAACCCCTGTTTGTCTCAGATACTAAATTCAACAGCGGCACAGGCTGGCCCAGCTTTAATGACCCCATTGAAAATGCAACCGAATCCACTGTAGACCGTGCTTTTTTTATGGTTCGTACCGAAATTCATTGCAGTAAATGTGGCGGTCACTTAGGCCACGTTTTTGACGATGGCCCCGCTCCCACTGGCAAACGCTACTGCATGAATGGCGCAGCCATGGCGTTTGTTCCAGAAGCTTAGGGCTGTTAACCGGGCTTCGGCTTCGCTCAGCCCTCAATTCCGTATTGGTTGCGGGTTGAGCGAAGCCGAAACCCAATCCTCAATCCTGTCCTGGTTGCGGGTTGAGCGGAGCCGAAACCCAATCCCACCCATTCACTCCATCTGACTTTGCTCAAGAGACTCAAAGGAAGCCTGAATCACCCCCCCCGTCTTTTGATCAAGCTTTGCCCAATCCACCTCACCTAAAGCATCAAATAAGGTTTGATCAGCCACCGCATCATCCAGACCAACATTCACAAAATCCTTAGAATTTATCTGTGGGACATAGTCCGCCAGACAGATTTGACAGCACAACTCCCAAACATTCAGGAGTCGTCTTTCCTCCCCCTTTTCTAAATGCAAAAGATAGATCGGAATCGGCTGCGGCAACGCCTCCAACTGATCTTCCAGATCAGCCTTCTCCGATTTAGCCGCAGCCTCAATTTTGTCGTATAGCCATAGCACCTCTGCCTTTGCCTCAGGGGTTATTCCTTCCGGCCAAGCATAGGTTGTTTCGTACTGACCCTTCCAATCAGACTGCTCTAGCGACCTACGAAGATGATCCATCACGCGAATAAAGGTAGGCTGCATCAGTGTGAGCGCAGTTTGACCCCCAGAGCCTTCAGCAAAATCAGCAGAATCAAAAGACATGATTAACCAGAACTGTCTAAACGCATCCCTTGAGCGTCGCATTCATAGGGCCTGAATACCAGAGAACTTAGGAAAAGTTTTACGTTGGTGTTACGATCTCATCTAGCTAGGGGTGCTTGAGCAGTCAAGCTGAGATTACACCCTTAGAACCTGAGTCCGGCTAATACCGGCGGAGGGAAGCTGTTTATTCTAAGGAAAACTCAATATGCGAAGCGCATGGATCGCGAAACGCCAAGGGCACGCCAATGTGTCCC
Source organism: Acaryochloridaceae cyanobacterium OTE_25_metabat_464 (assembly GCA_031362245.1). GTDB lineage: Bacteria > Cyanobacteriota > Cyanobacteriia > Thermosynechococcales > Thermosynechococcaceae > JAAURS01. Next base: position 16,557 of record JANLSD010000041.1, read on the forward strand.
AGATGCATTATGCCCGTCAAGGCACCATCACCGAAGAGATGAACTACGTCGCTCAACGGGAAAATCTGCCTGCTGAGCTGATTAAAGACGAAGTGGCACGGGGCCGGATGATTATTCCTGCCAACATCAACCACACCAACTTAGAGCCAATGGCGATCGGCATTGCCTCTAAGTGCAAGGTCAATGCCAATATCGGCGCTTCACCCAACTCTTCAGACATGAAGGAAGAAGTGGCTAAACTCCACCTCGCGGTGAAGTACGGCGCAGATACCGTAATGGACTTATCCACGGGCGGCGGCAATCTAGACGAAATCCGTACCACCATTATCAATGCCTCGACGGTGCCCATTGGCACGGTGCCCATTTATCAAGCACTCGAAAGCGTCCACGGCAACATTGAAAACCTGACTGCCGATGACTTTTTGCACATCATCGAAAAACATGCTCAGCAAGGCGTTGATTACCAAACCATCCACGCTGGCATCTTGATCGAGCATTTACCCCTCGTCCGCAACCGTATTACCGGAATCGTTTCTCGCGGCGGCGGCATTTTGGCGCGATGGATGCTCCACCACCACAAGCAAAATCCGCTGTACACCCATTTTCACGAAATCATCGAAATCTTCAAGAAGTACGACGTGTCCTTTAGCTTAGGTGACTCCCTTCGCCCAGGCTGTACCCACGATGCCTCCGATGAAGCCCAGTTGGCTGAGCTAAAAACCCTAGGTCAGCTCACCCGCAGAGCTTGGGAAGATGATATTCAGGTCATGGTGGAAGGCCCTGGTCATGTGCCGATGGATCAGATCGAGTTCAATGTCCGCAAGCAAATGGAAGAATGCTCTGAAGCGCCTTTCTATGTGCTGGGGCCACT
>JANLSD010000050.1:0-16205 GCA_031362245.1 Acaryochloridaceae cyanobacterium OTE_25_metabat_464
ACGCTCTTCCGATCTCTCCCAATCAGCGGTTAGAGAATCAATCCCTTTTATGACCATCACGATGGATTCTGTTCAGACGATGGCTCAATTGGCGATCGCGTTGCCAATTGAGCCGTGAATGGACTTTTTCAGCAAGCCCTATCTAAAACCAGTTCCGTTTCCAGCGGCCTAAATTCGTCCAGCAGTTCTGTTCCAGGTTCCCCTTGGATCAAAAACCGACCCATTTTGCCAGGGCTACCCACTGGATACCCTGCATTGATATAGCGATCGCGTTTACTCGCCGTCATGTCAGATAAATCAAGGCGATGACTTTCGCGAGTGTAGATCACCAAAATGCTGTGGGTTCGCGCCCAGGCAATGACAGATTGGATTCGTGGAATAATGGCGCTGGTCGCAGTTAAATCTGCCCCCAACACACTGCCCGAATAGCCGTCTGGGTGGCAAAAATCGTACTGCATATCAATCACCAGCAGCGCTGTTTGGCTTAAGATCAGCGGGAAAGGATGGGGGCGACTGCGAACCAAAATCGGTTCAGAAGACGGTGACTTACTCATGCCTCTAATCATGACTTAGCCGCTGTTGTTCCTGCCATCTGCTGGGTCAGAAACTGAGCATTGATAAGGGTTTCAAAGTCAGGCGGTTCTTTCGTAATCAGCTTCTGGGCCAGCATAAACTTCGTGGTTTCTTTGGCCGCAAACGGTAGCGATTCCGTGGTTGAACCGGGCTTAAAGGCGGTTTGTGCATCTTGAGGTGTGAGCCACTTAAACCCTTTCAGTAAACCTTTATACTCTGCAAGGGAAACCCCAGCCTGTTTGGCTTCAATGGGCAAAACTTCCTCTAAATGCGCGGTGCGATACTCCAGGGTTTGGTACCAAGTCTTGAGCAATTTTTGGATGTCTTCCGGCTGTTTATCCAATACTTCTTGGCGCACGACAAGGAGGTCTGGCACAATTCCTGGTACATCCTTACTGGAAAAGAGAACTTTGCCCTTCCCCGAAGACACGGCCTGACTCACAAAGGGTTCGTAGGAATACACCACATCCGTTTTGCCGGAGATGAGAGAGGCGATCGCCGTATCTGCCCCTTGATTGACCAATTTGACCTTATCCAGCGGCACACCGCCCTTCTCCAATGCCTTCAAAAAGAGAAGATGGCCTACTGTACCTAATTCAACGGATGCCTGCTTGCCCACCAAATCCTTAAGGGACTGAATGGAGGGCTTTGCCACAATGGCATCCGCGCCTAAAGATACATCCGTAATCGAAATCACCTTGGCTTTGACACCGCCGCTGATGGAGCTTATAAAATCTGATGTCGTTGAGCCAATCACATCCACCTTGCCCGCATTAAAAGCATTGAGCTGGTCAGATAGCACTGGAAACCAAATCACCTCTGCTTTGACACCATTGGACTCGAAAAAGTTTTTAACTTGAGCTACCTTCCAGGGCATAAAGCCAGCCCAAAGATTCAGTCCTATCTTAATGGTTTGGCCTTGGGCTGCACCGTCAGTCCCAGGCGGGGAGGGTTTTCCGCAGCTTACTGCCCCCAACATTGCCACCGCAGCTAAGGAAGAAGACTTCAAAAATGACCGTCGAGACCATGTGGAATCCATAATCAAATATCTCCAAGCGTCTGAACAAAAAAGCGGAAAGTCCTATAGCCCCGCGCTAAAAAACGATTTTGCCGCCATCTGCCACAATGGCCGCACCATGCACAAACTGAGCATCATCGCTAGCCAAAAATAGGACAACACGCGCAATATCTTCCGGTGTCCCCAAACGTCCTAGGGGAATGGATCGCATCGTGGCCTTTTCTTCTCCCTCAGGATCCACTGCCAGATCAAATTCCGCCTGAAGCATGGGCGTTTGGGTGGGACCTGGGCAGACTGCATTGACCCGAATCCCTTTGGCAGCCCACTCCGTTGCCAACGCCCGAGTCAGAGATAGCACTGCCCCCTTTGTGGCGCAATAAGCGCTGTAAAGTGGCTGGCCCACAAAGGCTAACTCGGAGGCGGTGTTGATGATGGTGCCACCCCCTTGGGCAACCATGAATGGAATAGCGTGCTTGCAGCCAAATATAACGCCTTTAAGATTGATGCCAATTAAGCGATCGAGTTCGGCCTCGGTGGTTTCTGTAATGGGTTTGAGCACAGAAATCCCGGCGTTGTTATGGAGAATATCTAGGCGACCAAAGGTCTCAATGGCAGTGGATATCGCCCCAATCACCTGGGCCTCCTGACTCACATCAAGCGCTAAGGCTAAAGCAATGCCGCCAGCGTGCTCAATCTGCGATCGCGTTTCTTGTGCGCTGGATGCATCAACATCCGTCACAATCACTATTGCCCCTTCCTTGGCAAACAGCACTGCCGTTGCGCGCCCAATCCCTGAGCCAGCGCCTGTAATCAAAGCAACTTTGTTGAGTAACTTCAAACCACACCCTAGAGATCTGAGCACAGCATAGACCGTAAATATCTCCAAAAATGTTGCTCACAGCACAATTTCTCTGTCCAGAGAAATTGATAGAGCGACCGATTCCTTCAGTTTTCGACGCCATCATTCAGCTTTCTCAGCGATCGCTCACCCTTCTCTCAGCAAATCACTAAGGTTCTTCCAGATAACCATCATTCCAGTCTCAGACTACCCCTCTAAATTAAAACCATTGAATTAGGAAAAACACCTTGAAAACCCCAAAAGCTTTAACCTACAGTGTATTAGCTGGTTTGACTGCTCTCAACATTGGGATTGCTGGCATGGCCCAAGCGGGTCCCAATACCCTGACGCGTGGCTCTCATGGAGCAGCTTATATTCCCGCAATGGATGTCGCTTTTCCAATGATGGCAAAGAAATATGGAATGGATGTTACCCCCTTCAACCTAGTCTTTTTGGCGTTTCAAGGATTCTTCGTTGGCGAAGGCATTCCGTCTGATCAGACCCTGGGTGAAGCCTATCGAGATGGAAAGATTGAGCCTGAATCCCTCGTTAAGGCTGCCATCAAGATGAACCGACTTCCTGCCAATGCCATTCAGGATAAAAACTACTTGGACAAAGTTAAATCTCAGTTGGATCTGTTAACTCGCCCTAGTTAGGCGATTTCTTGCAAAGAAATTACCGCTTCGTAGGGGCGCAAGGCTTTGCGCCCTTGCAGAGTTGTTGGTAAGTTTAATTTCGGAAATGGCCTTAATACAACTGGGAAAGTAAGACGGGTGCATCGCTTCTGACTATCCAGTGCTGGAGGCGATCGCCCCAATCGAATCGTCACGGAAACTGCGTTTGTATCCGGCATATCACCGTTGCGTCACGTCATCCCCTAGGCTAAATCCTAAGTTAAACCTTTGAGGGCACTAAGATGGCAGAATTTTGGCCAAAAGGGATGCGGTGTGCCGCTACCCTCAGTTTTGACGTGGATGGCGAAGCAGGAATGCTGCAAGGCGATCCTAAAAACAAAGATCGGATTGCGGTGTTGTCTTGGGCACGCTATGGCCCCAAAGTAGGCGTGCCGCGCATTCTTGATATGTTAAAGGCAAAAGACGTTAACGCTACATTTTTTGTCCCTGGCTATACCGCAGAACTCTACCCAGACCTCATTAAACGCATCGCAGATGAGGGCCATGAAGTGGGTGCGCACGGATACCTCCATGAACCCGTCAGCACCCTAGACCCCATCGAAGAAGAAATTGCTTTAGTCAAAACCTGCACCATCTTAGAGCACCTCACCGGACGTAAACCCGTGGGCTACCGCGCTCCTTGGTGGGATCTCAATCCAGGGTCGCCGGCCCTCCTCGCAGCTCACCGTTTTCTCTACGATTCCTCCTTGATGGATGACGATAAACCCTATACCCTTAGCACTCCCTCCGGTGACTTGGTTGAGGTTCCCGTTCATTGGACCAATGACGATTGGGAGCAGTTTGCCTTTATTGCCGAACCCAAAGTAGGCAGTGGGGTGATTGAAACCTGCGAGAAAGCATTTCAGCTTTGGAAGGAAGAATTTGATGGGATGCATCGCTACGGCGGCGCGTTTATTCTCACGATGCACCCTGAAATTATTGGTCGTCCGGCGCGGGTGATGATGCTGGAAAAGCTGATTGACTACATGCGATCGCAGGATGGCGTGTGGCTGACCACCTGTGAAAACATTGCCCGCCATCAGGTGTCCAAACAGGTCACACTTGAAGCAGTGACGGTCTAAAGCATGAAGCCATGAGTTCTGGATTTACAGTAAATGACTTGGTGGGCGTTTGGCGCAGACGCTCTATTGAAACGGGCGATGGGCACATAGATACCACCACACAGGTCTTCTGGCTCCAAACTCATTCCTGCTTTGGGGATATTCGCATTCCCATCGACAGAGTCCCCTGCTTAGGCCATCATTCCCTGGATGAAGTGACGGAAGCAGCAGCAGTTTCTCTATCCCATCAGCAGGGATTTGGAGGCATCACCCACGTTGAGGGCGAAACCTGTCAATGGCATCGGCAGATTGACTATCAACCGCCCAATGGCTCCCGTGATATTGGATTGTTGGCGTGGGAGCAAGATATTTTGATTGAGTTGGGCGTAGACGCATCCTATCGAGAAGAATGGGAACGGATTGATGATGGGACTTCTGGCTGTATTGCACTGGTACTGGAGCCGGATGAAACCGCAGATGCATCGTCCGGTTGGAACGGCTGTTTTGTTTGTGTGGGCGACTACTTTGTTCAGATTTTAGAGGGTCGCACGGCCTTACCTCAGGCGGATTCTCTCAAGGATCTTTTAGAATCTGCCCCAGATGCAGCCCAGCGGCAACGCTATCTCAACTGCGAAATATCCTTTGGGCGTCGCAGCGGGGGACAAATTCCTTGGGAAATTGAGCTGTCTACGTTCCCTTGGCGGGAAGGTCAATCTCTGTGGAATTGGGATGACTTGCAGGTTGATCTAACCCAGGGATACATGACCCAGACCATGAATAATATGGGACAGCAGCGCCGCTGGAAAATCTATGAGTGAGGGTTCATTAAAGCCAAAACAACCCTATTATTGTGCTTGTAAATTGGGGCAAATGGTTTCAGTCTTGTACTCTGCTGGAATAGGCTGTTGCCAGCCAGACAGCACGCCCTTGATCTCAGCACGGAGCAGCTCTAAGTGACGAATTTGCGTTTCGATTTCGTCTAATTTACTCTCTAAATACTGTTTTGCCTGTCCACAGGGCAATGTCCCATGATCATGGATTTCTAAAATATCTTGAATCTCGGTTAGGCTTAGCCCCAATCCCTGCGAACGGCGAATGAACGCAAGGCGGTTCAGCACCTCTGGGGCATAGAGCCGATAGCGCGTGGGCGATCGCTCCACGTGGGGATCTAGCAAACCAATATCGGTGTAGTAACGAATCGTTTTGACCGAGAGGGTACTCAGCTTCGCCACCTCTCCAATCTGAAATGAATGAGAAACGGTAGACGCTACCATCGGTGCCCCCCTTACAACCCTACGGTGTACACACAAGTCTGAAGAACTGTGAAACCTTGCACTCGATCCCCCCTAACCCCCCTTAAAAAGGGGGGATCAACTCTTAGTCCCCCTTTTTAAGGGGGATTTAGGGGGATCTGAAGTGTTGAGCATTGTCACGCTTACTTGTGTGTACAAGGTAGCTTACAACCTGAGCGATTGATTACAAATTGGGCGGTCGTTTTTTGGGAATTGACAACATCGGCAACTCTGCCTGGGAAGACTGAGACGGTAAGTAGTGCTGCACGGTTGGCTCGGAAATAGTCGTATCAATCCGGCGCAGACTTTGGAGCCACTTTAAGCCTAGGGCACCGCCAAACATCACCACGCCCAATATGAGTAAACCGCTGTGACTACTGACCCCGCCTAGGGCAACCTCCGCTGCTCCCATGGTCATCAAGAAGCTCGGAATGGGATCTCTGCGATAGGTTGATCGAAGAAAACGAGGCAGGAGCATAGTGGTTACTGCGTTGAATTAAATCTAAGATTGATGCGATCTTTACGCTAAAACCCAGCCAACGTCAACCCTAACGTAAGCCTAGCCACGTCAATACACCTTGACCGGTCAGGGCTTCAATGATGATTAATGCGATAATGCCGATCATTGCCGCACGACCATTTAATCGCTCAACGGTGGTGTTGAAGCCATACTTTGGGTTAGAGACCTTTGGAACTTGCGTGGGTTGAAGCATCGATACACCAATATTTTGTAGTTGAACAAGCACGGCTGCAAGCCTAGATATCGATTATTCTAACAAAGGACTGGTTGAAGGAAAGGTGCGCAAAACCGTATCTGCAACTCGGCATACATCCACCATTGCTGCACCGTCATGGACTCTTAATATATCTGCTCCTCCGGCGATCGCCCCACAACAAGCCGCCGCTGTGCCCCAAACCCGCTGAGTGGGATCGGGCTGATTGAGGATATGACCAATAAAACTTTTGCGCGAAGGCCCAACCAACAGAGGGCAACCCAAGGATTGAAACGCCGAAAGGTGTCTGAGCAGTTCAATGCTCTGGGGTGCTGTCTTTGCAAAGCCGATGCCGGGATCGATGGCAATATGATGACGAGGAATCCCCGCTGCAACTGCCGCTTCTATCCGTAGCTTTAGCCAAGCCATGACTTCCCCCACCACGTCTTGGTAGTCAGTCATCTGCTGCATGGTTTGGGGATTGCCTCGGATATGCATGAGGACAATGGGCACGCCTAATTGGGCAACGGTCGCCAGCATTTCAGGGTCATAGGTTGCCCCTGAAATATCGTTGATGAGGTCGGCTCCAGCGGCCACTGCGGCTTCAGCCACTGCGGCCTTGGTGGTATCCACAGAAATGGGTATGTCTGAGACCTGTCGAATGGACTTAATCACGGGAATGACCCGATCTAGCTCTGTCTGTAGTGATAAATCTTCTGCATTGGGGCGGGTGGACTGGCCCCCAATATCGAGTATGTCTACACTTACCCTTTCTAGGTTCTGGGCTTGGACTACAGCAGTTTCCAGGCGATGAAACAGTCCGCCATCGCTAAAGCTATCGGGCGTGACGTTGAGGATGCCCATAACGTAGGTGCGCTGTCCCCAAACGAAGGGGCGATCGCGAAGGATCCAAGGCATGTTTGACGTGTTTGTCCCCGTCAGGGGATCTCTATTTTTCACCCTCAGAGACCCGAGGAATTGGCGCTGGCGGTGGGGGAAGTGGAGGTGATTGTGGGAATACTGTTTGTAACGCTGCTATTTGTACCTTTGCTAGAGGAGTAGTGTGCTGTGATATATAGCGGTAATGCAAGCGTCACCAGCGCAATGACGCCACTTAAAACATGAAGAAGACGATTACTGCTTTCTTTTTGAGGTGTTTCGACGGTACTATGGGGTTCCATAAATCCTTATACATGCAGTGAGATTGCGTACTATACATAGTGCACAACCTTTTCAAAACCTTAACACTTTCAACATAATTCTATTTGCTTCAACTGGCTGTATCTGGTGTATCAACTTATGACTCAATTGGACTTTTCAACCCAGAAAATTTTAGTAACAGGTGGGGCTGGCTTTCTTGGAAAACAGGTCATTGCACAGTTGCTTGGTGCGGGCGCAAAACTCGAAAATATTTCGGTGCCTCGCTCTAAAACCTGTGACTTGAGAACGCTAGAGCATTGTCAGACTGCCGTTGAGGGGCAAGATTTGGTGATTCATCTTGCGGCCCACGTGGGTGGCATTGGCCTGAACCGAGAAAAGCCAGCGGAGTTGTTCTACGACAACTTGATGATGGGAACGCAGTTGATTCATGCAGCCTATCAAGCGGCGGTTAAAAAGTTTGTTTGCGTTGGAACCATTTGCGCCTATCCCAAATTCACCCCTGTCCCCTTCAAGGAAGATGATATTTGGAATGGTTATCCTGAAGAAACCAATGCGCCCTATGGTGTCGCTAAAAAGGCACTTTTGGTTCAGCTTCAGGCATACCGTCAGCAGTATGGATTTGACGGGATTTATTTATTGCCTGTAAATCTCTATGGGCCTGAAGATAACTTTAATCCGGCCAGTTCCCATGTGATTCCAGCTTTGATTCGTAAGGTGTATGAGGCGAAGCAGCAGGGTGTAAAACAGTTGCCCGTGTGGGGAGATGGTAGCCCCACACGTGAGTTCTTGTTTTCTGAAGATGCGGCACGGGGCATTGTGATGGGTGCCCAATCCTATGACGATGCAGACCCCGTCAATTTAGGGACCAACTATGAAATTTCAATTCGGGATTTGGTGGAGTTGATTTGCCGCTTAATGGAGTTTGAAGGGGAGTTGATTTGGGAGACGGATCAGCCCAATGGTCAGCCCCGCCGTTGTTTGGACACCTCGCGTGCAAAGTCTGCCTTTGGGTTCACAGCCCAGGTGAGTTTGGAGGAAGGCTTGCGCCGCACCATTAATTGGTATATCCAAAATCCCGATTAAGCCATGTGCTGCGATAGGCGAGTCTGCCTATCGCAGTAGCACAAAGCCCGGCACTGGTTCCGCTAGGTGGGATAAATAATCCTTTTTTCGCAAGGGTTTCGGCGTTTTGGCTGGGAATTTATGAATGAATAGCTCAAATGAAGAATTGGGGTATTGAGCCATTTGAGCTTGAGAATCCCATCATCTTAGCTTCAGCACAAATCCTTGCATCCTTTGTAGAAGAGGCGTTCTGCTTCCCATGCAGCGGAACTAGTGCCGCCAAAGGCTAACTTGAATAAAATGGTCTTTGAGGATGAAGACCCTTGTTCTACGGTGATTTTAAGCACTAAAAACTGTCCGGAGTATTGCAGTATAAAACCTTGCCAAGGACTTGCCGTTAGGATTTGAAGTCTGAACTTTGAACAAAAGCTACGCTGCTGTCTCTGCCATCCAATCAAAGATTTGTTCTAACTGATCCAAGCTAATCAACCCATGATTCCATAGAACGATTGGCAGTTCGGTCACGCCTCTGTTTTGCTGGCGAGTCGCTAGGGCTAAGTCTGTTTCAGACAGACCCAGATCTTGCTTTAGAAACTGGATAAATTTCAAGTTACTCATGAGGACGCCATTGGTAAGTTGGTCAATCCGCTTAATGCTTTGGTCACGGTTTTACAAGCTACTTAGAGGCTTTTTCCAGGCTCTTATAAGACTGCTCAAGAGATATAGCCTCCTGCACTAAAGACTCTCTGAGACTGGAAGACAGCATTTTTGAAAGCAGATTATCCGCTGAAAATAGACCTGCGCCATTTAAGGCAAAGAACCAGAAGCAGGCGGCATAGAGCATTGAAAGCTCAAGATAGGGAATGCTAAAGCCCGCGACTAAAATATGGTGGTACATCGCAACGCCCATCGTGCCAAAAAGCCCAGCCGCTGCGGGACGGGTAAACAACCCAAGAGCCAGCAACGGAGCTGCAATTAATTCGGTATAAGCAGCACAATAGCTGAAAAAGATCGGGAAGGGCAGACCAATCACCTTTACGTAAGCCTCTGCAAAACCAGGAATATCTGAGAGCTTATCTAGGCCATTGTGAATCATGACTAAGCCAGCAACCACACGTAGAACAGTCAAGCCTAGCTGTGAAGCGTCGCTAGATGTAAGACTAGGCCGCAAAAGTCCTGCGACAAAAGCTGTAAATCGGGGTGTCGTATTCATGACCTCATACCTTGTCCGAAGGTTCTGGACAGTTAAGTTATATGTTCTTAAATGGTAGCGAATATTAACTAATGTAACAATCCCGTCATTTTCTAAGTTTTTTGGGGCGGCCTTAGGCAATTTTTCACAGAAATACACTGAACATGTGATTTCTCTTAACATATAGGGATATCAGGAATCCTTTAGCTGTTGAGATGTCTACACCATGAAATCTATGTCTTCTATGCTGCGACGAATCAATGTATTGCTTGTGACCTTCATTTTTTTTGCAGCTACTTGGGCACTCTTTGCGCCAGGAGCCTTGGCAGAGACCTATACGGTAAAGATGGGTTCTGACAATGGAAGCCTTGTGTTTCAGCCCGCGACCATTACTGTCAAGCATGGGGATGTTGTTCAGTGGGTCAACAATAAGCTGTCGCCCCATAATGTAATGTTTGACGGCAATAAGGTGCCTGCTGAGGAGACTCAAAAGATATCCGCGCTCTCTCACCCTCAGCTCATGATCAAGCCTGGTGAGACCTATGATTTGGCTATTTCTGACGACTTGGTTCCTGGGCAATACAGCTACTACTGCGCTCCTCATCGAGGGGCTGGGATGATTGCCAAAATTATTGTTGAAGGTTAATTAGAGTAATTGAAATGAAGCTATGGCAAGGATTTTAGATTTTTTTGCATCCTTATCAACCAATGCTCGTTTGCCGCAGCCGCCTCCATCACATGAGGAGCTTAGAACATGGTAGTGAAGGTTAACGTCAGACTATGAACCTGCGTCAGGAAAGTAGCTCTGCATACCCGCCAAACCTCAGTATAATCTACAGCACAGCCGGAAAACCATAACTCGTCAAGATTGTCAAGATTTGATTAACAAACGTTCATAAAAATCTTGCTTTGTTGTTACAGTACAAAAGCCCTCACACAATCGAGATTCCTTATGTCTAACTTTCTTGGTATTCCTATTCCTGCTCCTCTCAAGCCTCAGTCTCGTATTTACGATTTGAAGCAGCGTCTTGACTGGGGCGAACCCGCCCTGACAATTATTGACGTCAGAAACCGAGATGTTTTCAATGTCAGCCACATTAGAGGAGCTATTTCCTTGCCCCTAAGCCAGCTAGTCGAGCAAGCGCTTGTGAGTCTAGAGTTAGTCCGGGATATCTACGTATATGGGGCCAGCGATCAAGAAACTGCCGCCGCCGCTGCCGCTCTTAAGGAAGCTGGCTATCAAAACGTAGCGGAACTTCTGGGTGGCGTTGAGGCTTGGAAAGCGGCTGGCTTTCCCATCTAAGTAGGGGTAAACGCTTGGTATAAGGGTTTAGCTCAAGTAACAAAACCATTAAACGTTCAATGCTTGAGCTAAACTGCAACCAGCTTTGGCATTGCTGCATCTTCCTGTGCCAACTCACCACGAATCGCATCGACGTTCTTACGGGCATCACCAAACAGCATCAGGGTGTTGTCTTTATAGAACAAAGGATTGTCTACCCCAGCGTACCCACTCGCCATACTGCGCTTCATCACAATCACCTGTTTGGCATGCCAGACTTCCAGGACAGGCATCCCAGCAATAGGGCTATTGGGATCTTCTAACGCGCTGGGGTTGACCGTATCGTTGGCTCCTATCACCAGCACCACATCGGTCTGCTCAAAATCTTCGTTGATTTCGTCCATCTCCAGCACGATGTCGTAGGGCACACTGGCCTCTGCCAATAGCACGTTCATGTGTCCAGGCAGCCGACCTGCCACGGGATGGATGCCGAAGCGAACCGTAACACCGCGATCGCGCAAGATCCGCGTAATATCTGCCACAGCGTGTTGAGCCTGGGCTACTGCCATGCCATAACCAGGGGCAATAATCACACTGCGAGCATTTTTCAATAGCTCAACGGTTTCATCCACATTGGTGGAGGTGGCTTCGCCTTCGATGGCCTTTGCGGGGCCAGTGGTTTTACCTGTCCCAAATCCACCCAAAATCACACTAATAAAGGAGCGATTCATGGCTTTACACATGATGTAGCTGAGGATTGCTCCACTGCTGCCTACCAAGGCCCCAGTAATAATTAGCAGATCGTTATTGAGCATGAACCCAGCCGCCGCTGCCGCCCAGCCAGAATAGCTGTTGAGCATGGAAATGACCACGGGCATGTCGGCCCCACCGATCGCCGCGACGAGATGGAGTCCGAGGAGACAGGCGATCGCCGTCATAATCAGCAGCGGCTGAAGTCCAGTGGGTGCGGCCCCGCCCATGAACTGCACGCCCAGCACGACGGTACCCACCAAAAGGCCAATATTGAGCAGGTGGCGACCAGGCAGCATTAGAGGTTTGCTGCTGATGAGTTCTTTCAGTTTGGCAAAGGCCACAATGGAACCGGCAAAAGTGACGGCTCCAATGAACACGCCCAGATAAATTTCGATTTGGTGAATGGCGACTTCTACCCCTGTTAGGGTGGCTTCTTCGCCCAGGTAGTTGCCAATGCCCACTAATACGGCGGCAAGCCCGACAAAACTATGCAAAATGGCGACCAACTCAGGCATGGAGGTCATGGCAACCCGTGAGGCTAAGGTTGCGCCAATTAACGCCCCAGGGATAATCATGGCGGCGAGGGTGGCAGACCCTGTGAGATTGACATTGCCGCTTAAGGCTGTGGCGAGGAGGGCGATCGCCATCCCGATAATGCCAAACAAATTCCCTTTGCGGGCGGTTTCTTGGTTGGAGAGTCCGGCAAGACTCAGGATAAATAATCCGCTGGCTGCAATATAGGCAACCGTAACTAGACTGCTGTTCATAACGCGCTAATACTCTTCAAACTGCTGTAGTGTCTGTGATACTTTTGTTCTGGTTATCGACGGAACATATTGAGCATTCGCTGTGTGACCCAGAACCCTCCGGCAATGTTGATGGTGCCGACTAAGATGGCGATCGCCCCCAACACAGTCGTAGGCGAAGTCAACGGCCCTGAAATTTGGAGCATTCCGCCCAAAATGATGATGCCGCTGATGGCGTTGGTCACGCTCATCAACGGGGTATGGAGGGCAGGGGCGACGTTCCAGATCACCTGCCAACCCACAAAGCAGGCCAGCACAAACACAATAAAGTGAGATAAGAATGACTCCGGTGCGCCTAAACCGATGCCTAAGAGCGCTAAGCCCATCACCACCATCCAAATCCAGCCGTTGGATTTCTTCTCGGGTTTAGGAGCCATCATCTCGACAGCTTTTGCTTGAGCGGGGGCAGGCGTTGCGGGCTGTGGCAGTGCCGCAGGTTTGGGTGCAGGCCACGTCAGCTTGCCCTCGTGTAAAACCAAGGCACCGCGCACCACCTCATCGTCGTAGTTAATGGTGTAGTTCTCTGAGCCGCCCATGTCTTTGAGCAGATGGCACAGGTTAGTGCCGTAAAGTTGGCTGGCTTGGTTTGCCATGCGACTGGGCAAATCCGTCAGACCCACAACGGCAACGTCATGGTAGCGATAAATTTCGCCTGGTTTTGTGACTTCGCAGTTACCACCCTGCTCTGCGGCCATATCCACGATTACAGAGCCTGCCTTCATGCTCTCCACCATCTCGCGGGTGATGAGTTTGGGCGCAGGTCTACCTGGGATCAGCGCTGTGGTGACGATGATATCTACATCTTTTGCCTGGGCTGCAAACAGCGCCATTTCTGCGGCAATAAATTCAGGACTCATTTCCTTGGCGTAGCCGCCTGCTCCAGAACCATCTTCTTTAAAGTTCAGCTCTAGAAACTCGGCACCCATGCTTTGCACCTGCTCCTTCACCACCGGACGCGTATCAAAGGCACGCACGATCGCCCCCATACTCCGCGCCGCGCCAATAGCCGCCAATCCCGCAACCCCAGCCCCAATCACCATCACTTTTGCAGGGGGCACTTTACCAGCGGCGGTAATTTGACCTGTAAAAAAGCGACCAAACTGATGAGCGGCCTCAACAATAGCGCGGTAGCCCGCTAGGTTTGCCGTGGAACTCAGGGCATCCATCTTCTGCGCCCGTGAGATCCGGGGGATGGAGTCCATTGCAATCACGGTAGCTTTACGTGCAGCAAGCTGATCTAAAAGCTCCGCATTTTGGGCAGGCCAGATAAAGCTAATCAGGGTTTGGTCTGCACGCACGAGTTCTGCCTCGTGGATGCCAAGTCCAGGATGCTGCTGCGGGGCGCGGACTTTGAGGACGATATCTGCGATCGCCCAAAGCTGCTTCACATCAGTGCAAATATGACACCCAGCCTGTAGGTAGCTGTCATCGGAAAAATTAGCGAGAGTCCCTGCCCCTGGCTCTATCCAAACTTCAAACCCCATTTTCTGAAGCACCTGGGCGGTGGCAGGGGTGGCGGCAACACGCTGCTCACCGGAATAAACTTCCTTGGGAATACCCACCTTGAGGGATGGTTTTGCCATCTGCTCTAGATCTACAGCAGTTTGTTGTGCTGGCTCAACTGCAATGGTCATGGGCGCTCCTTCAGCTCAATGACGGTCAATGTCTGGGAATATATGGGTACAAAAACTAGCCTAGAAATCTTATCTGTTCTAGCTGCAAGCATTATTTTGCATCCTACGACGATCCCTTGAGACCATCTGCGATTCGTAATTTGTCTTCATTGAATGATGAACAATCATTGATTTTTCTGTCATTTTGATTTACGGATGAGGGGCGCTAGTATATAGGTGAATGCCAAAAATTGCGATGGCACTGTGTTGAACCTTTCGTGAGCAGATAGAGAGTCCACTCCGTTATCCGCGCTCACTATCTGCCAAAGACACTTTGACTACGCATCCCACCCTTTTGGGCGGTTTCACATTGGCTAAATCTTTTATTGAATGTCAGGTATCTCCCCTATGGGTCTCCCAATTGTGGCCATTATTGGCCGTCCAAATGTCGGTAAATCTACCCTCGTCAATCGTCTTACGGGCATGATGGATGCCATTGTCCACGATGAACCCGGCGTCACTCGCGATCGCACCTATCGTCCTGCCTACTGGTGCGATCGCGAGTTCATGGTGGTAGACACAGGCGGCTTAGTCTTTGATGATGAAACCGAGTTTTTGCCCCTGATCCGCCAGCAGGTGATGACCGCCCTCTCTGAAGCCAGCGTTGCCATCATGGTGGTAGATGGCCGAGAAGGCCAGATGGATGCAGACGAAGAAATTGCCCAGTGGCTGCGGCTCCAGAAGGTTCCCGTTTTATTGGCTGTCAATAAATGTGAGTCTCCTCAGTTAGGGCTAGCCCAAGCCGCCCAATTCTGGAATCTAGGATTAGGCGAACCCTTCGCGCTTTCCGGCATCCACGGGAACGGAACGGGCGAACTGCTGGATCAAATGTTGACCCATCTACCCCCTCCTTCCACTGAGCCTGAGGAAGAGGAGATCAAGGTCGCCATCATTGGTCGGCCCAATGTGGGCAAGTCAAGTCTTCTCAATGCCTTTGTGGGAGAAGAACGCTCCATCGTTAGCCCCATTTCTGGCACCACACGGGACACCATTGACATGGTGGTTGAGCGGGATGGCAAACGCTATCGACTGATTGACACCGCAGGGATTCGTCGTAAAAAGAATGTGGAATACGGCCCTGAGTTTTTTGGGATCAACCGAGCATTCAAGGCAATCCGCCGTTGCGATGTGGTGCTCTTTGTGATTGATGCCGTGGATGGTGTCACCGAGCAGGAAATGAAGCTGGCAGGGCGCATCATTGAAGAAGGCCGCTCCTGTATTTTGGTGATCAACAAATGGGATGCCATTGAGAAGGACAACGAGACCATTTATGAGTACGAGAAACTGATCCGCGATCGCCTCAACTTCATGGACTGGGCGCAGATCATTTTCGTCAGCGCCGTGACAGGCCAGCGGGTTCCCAATATTCTCGCCTTAGTGGATGCCACCTATGAGCAGCACCAGCGTCGGGTTAGTACGTCTGTGGTGAATGAGGTATTAGAAGAAGCCCTGAGCTGGCATACGCCGCCCACCACCCGACAAGGGAAACAGGGCAAGATTTACTATGGCACCCAGGTCAGTACTAAGCCGCCGACGTTTGCACTGTTTGTGAATAATCCAGCGGTGTTTAAAGATAACTATCGCCGCTACGTGGAGCGTCAGTTCCGTGAGGTGCTGGGCTTTGCCGGAACGCCGCTGAAGATCTTTTGGCGGGGCAAGAAAGTCAGAGACGCTGAGAAGGGCGGCCCGAATCGCGCGACTCGGGTTTAATTCAGGCTTGCTACGGTGTACACACACGTCTGATTCCTTTTGAAGACCCTGCATTAGCCCCCCCCCCAGCCCGCGCCACTTTCCTTAAGTCGGGGAACCCGCCCAGGTCAGTGGCTTCCCAATTCTGGGGGGAGAAATCCAAAGTTTCGGGTCATTTCCCCACAGAATTGGGGGGCCAGTGTAAAGCCCTCCTGGCAGTGTCCAAAACTTGTGTGTACACACAAGTCTGAAGAACTGTGAAACCTTGCACTCGATCCCCTCTGCCCCCCTTGAAAAGGGGAGATCTACTCATATTCCTTCTCTTCTCCCCCCTTTTTAAGGGGGGTTGGGGGGGGCTGAGGTACTGAGCATTGTCACGCCGACTTGTGTGTACACGGTAGCTCACCAAGGGGGGATT
>JANLSD010000052.1:0-27145 GCA_031362245.1 Acaryochloridaceae cyanobacterium OTE_25_metabat_464
CGCTCAGACTAACGGGCGGTAGACACGGGTTAATTACGATGGAAGCGGAATGAGCGATACTACCAAAACGTTGTGCCCCTATTGCGGAGTGGGTTGTGGTCTAGAAGTGTTCCCCCCAGCCCAGGCTGGTAAACCCACCACGCGAGCCTCAGATGGGGTGCCGATTTGGCAGGTGAAGGGCGATCGCACCCACCCTTCCAGCCAAGGTATGGTTTGTGTCAAAGGCGCAACGATTTCGGAATCGCTTCATAAGGATCGGCTGCGTTACCCCATGATGCGTCGTTCCCTGTCCGAGCCATTCAAGCGCGTGAGCTGGGAAAAAGCCTTGGGTCGCATTGTCCGAAAAATGCAGGAAATCCGTGTGACCGACGGGCCAGACGCCATTTGTATGTATGGTTCCGGCCAGTTTCAGACAGAAGACTACTACATTGCCCAGAAGCTGATGAAAGGCTGTCTGGGCACCAATAATTTTGATGCCAACTCTCGTCTATGCATGTCTTCCGCCGTGGCGGGCTATACCCAAAGCTTTGGTTCCGATGGCCCGCCCTGCTGCTATGAAGACCTTGACCTCACGGACTGTGCATTTTTAATTGGCACCAATACTGCCGAGTGTCACCCCATCCTGTTTAACCGATTTCGTAAGCACCATAAGAAAAGCCGTGCCATCAAGCTGATTGTGGTTGATCCCCGCCGGACAGAAACCGCCGAAGCGGCAGATTTGCATCTTGCCATTAACCCTGGCACCGATATTGATTTGCTCCACGGCATCGCTTATTACTTAATGAATTGGGGCAAAATCGATCCTGAATTTATTGATGAATGTACGAGTGGGTTTGCCGCTTATGCCGAGGTCGTCCAGCACTATACGCCTGAAAAAGTGAGTCAGCGGTGCGGCATTAGCGTGTCTGATTTAAAAAAAGCGGCAGTCTGGTGGGGTGAATCAGAGCGGGTGCTGTCGCTTTGGTCGATGGGCGTTAACCAGTCTTCAGAAGGTACGGCTAAAGTCCGCGCCATCATTAATCTCCATTTGATGACCAGGCAAATTGGCAAGCCAGGAGCAGGGCCTTTTTCTTTGACGGGTCAGCCGAATGCAATGGGGGGCAGAGAGGCGGGTGGGCTATCTCAACTGCTGCCTGGTTATCGTGTTGTTACCAATCCTCAGCATCGAGCCGAAGTCGAAGCCTTTTGGGACGTCCCTGAAGGACGGATTGCTGACAAGCCAGGTAGAAGCGCCTGGGACATGGTGACTGGGCTAGAGTCCGGTGAGGTCAAGATGATGTGGGTGGCGGCCACCAACCCTGTGGTAAGTATGCCCGATATTGATCGCACCAAGGCTGCCTTCCGCAAGTCTGCGTTTACGGTCTACCAAGATGCCTACTTCCCTACGGAAATGTCGGCCTACGCCCATGTGTTGCTGCCCGCTTCGCAGTTCAGTGAAAAAACAGGCACTATGGTCAATTCCGAGCGGCGCGTGACCCTGTGCCCTGCATTCCGCTCTCCACCTGGGGAAGCCCGTCCAGATTGGGAAGTTTTTGCCGAGGTGGGACGGCGACTGGGCTTTGTTAAACAATTCGCCTTTAGTACTTCGGCAGATGTTTATGCAGAATTTGCCCAAACCACTCAAAATCGTCCCTGTGATCAGTCCGGTCTCAGCCATCAGCGGTTGCGTGCGGAAGGGCCACTGCAATGGCCTTATCCCAAAGGCAAGGCAGCACTTTCTTCTGAACGGCTTTATACAGACCTTCAGTTTCATACCGTGGATGGACGGGCTAAGTTTGCTGCCCATCATTCGAGAGGGTTAGCAGAACCGCCCGATGATAATTATCCCTTTGTGCTCACCAATGGTCGGCTCTATGGACATTGGCATACTCAATCACGCACGGGTCGCATTCCTAAAATCGTAAAAATGCATCCAGAACCGTTTATTGAGATTCATCCGAGGGATGCAGGCCGGATTGGTGTGAAGGATGGCGAGTGGGTAGAAGTGCGATCGCGGCGAGGCACAGCCCGTTTTCCTGTGACCATCACGAAGGGGATTGCCCCTGGCACTGCGTTTGTGCCTATGCACTGGGGTGAACTCTGGGCGGAGGAAGCTGAAGCCAATGCCATGACCCATTCGATGGCTTGCCCTGATTCAAAGCAACCGGAACTCAAAGCTTGTGCAGTCCAGCTAGTACCCCTTTCAAAACTGACAAAAGAACAGGCGGTAAGGCCCGAAGCTGTGGCTTTGCGCTAGCTACAATAGCATCATCTCGGCAAAACGTTTTTCTGAGAATAGGGATGGAAAAATAAATATGATTCAAACCGTAGAAGCTGTGATTGACCAAAACGGTCAAGTTCATTTGGCTGAAGAAATCAGCTTGCCTCGATCAAGGCGAGCACTGGTCACAATTCTCGAAGAAAGGCCAATTGCAAAAATTTCCGAAACGGCGCTTTTAAGTGAAAAATCTCTCGCGAAGGATTGGAATAGATCTGAAGAGGAGGAGGCGTGGTCACACCTACAGCAGGTGCAGTAGTTCTGGTGCCATTTCTATTATTTTCTGATTTCTGATAGGTCTGTCCTGACCAAGCAACAAGGGACTGGAAGTATTCGTCTAATGCTCTTGCAGTCTATTGATGGCAGGTTACGGTTTTTATGGTAATCAAATTGATTGGGGCAATGGCGTTGATTGGGGGACTCATCTCTTTCAGCGGACAACCCATGCTGCCAAGCATTGCATCGGCACAACCCGCAATACAAAAAACAACATCCGAACTATTTTGGATCAAAATTCAATTTCGGGGCGGAATGCGAGCCACCCGAACAATCCCCGAACTGATGATTAGGCCCGATGGGCTATACCGCTACAACAACGGTGTTGACAAACCAAAATCAGGGGTACTGAGCCAGCAGGAGGTCCGTCTATTAAAACAACGGGTGCAGCAGGCAAATTTTTCAGTCATTAAGTCAAAACCCTTTAAGGGCACTTGTCCCACGGCCTATGACGGGATTGAAGTTGCGTACTTGTTTCAACTGCATCGAGGGGTTGAAGAAATCTCAACCTGTAAATATGCCATTGACGGGAAAAGCCTGCTGTTTCAGCAGCTCAATCGCTTGAGCCAAACGCTCCCCAACTAAGTGGATTCTCACCATTCACGTCCATGCAATAAGGCAAGCTTTAGCGTTATTCTGTAGAAAGTGTCTGCTAGCTTACACTCCAGTTTTGGCATTCGTTCTCTTTATTGTTTCGGCCTCACCCAACGCGCATGAACATCCTCACCAACTTATTGGCCCAGCCTGCCCAGCCCACCATTTCAAAGCAGCGCAAAGGCATTGAGATTAAATCCAAGCGTGAGATTGATATCATGCGCCAGTCTGCCAAAATTGTGGCGACGGTGCTTAAAGAAATCTCTGGAATCGTGGAACCCGGAATGACCACCGCTGACCTAGATGCCTACGCCGAAAAGCGGATTCGGGAAATGGGCGCAACGCCTAGCTTTAAGGGCTACCACGGTTTTCCAGCCTCTCTGTGTACCAGCATTAATAACGAAGTGGTTCACGGCATCCCCAACCGCAAAAAGGTCATCCGTGAAGGGGATGTGCTGAAGGTGGATACCGGAGCCTTTTTCCAAGGCTTTCATGGCGACTCTTGCATTACGATCGCCGTTGGCCCTGTCACTGACCATGCCGCCAAGCTCATCCGCGTGGCAGAAGAAGCGCTCTACAAGGGGATTGAACAGGTCAAAGAAGGCAATTGCCTCATGGACTTGGCAGGGGCAGTCCAGGATCACGTCGAAGCCAATGGTTTTAAGGTGGTGGAAGAGTTTACAGGCCACGGTGTGGGACGCAACCTCCACGAGGAACCCTCGGTGTTCAATACCCGCACCCATGACCTCAAAAACGTGCGTCTGCGCGAAGGCATGACCTTGGCGATCGAGCCGATTGTGAACGCAGGGTCACGGCATACGAAGATATTGCGCGATCGCTGGACGGCAGTCACAGTCGATAATTCTCTTTCGGCGCAGTTTGAGCACACCGTACTTGTGACTAAAACAGGGTACGAAATCTTGACCGACCGCACTCACATCTAAGCCAACCATCAAAAAACAAAAAACCTCCGACAAATGCCGGAGGTTTTTTGTTGTGGCTCAAATTCATGGAATGATAGCCATAGTATTACGCGGCTGAATTCAAGCAATTTGACTTAGACCTTTTGTTGAACTATGAGCAAAATCTTTCACTGCTTTGCCCTCATTACCCCTTTGGTTTTCACCCTGGGTGCTTGCTCTAGTAGCAATGCTCCAACGGGTTCTGGAGCATCCAATTCTCCGAGTGCGAGTGCAAACTCGGGCGGGGGGGCTGCGATCGCCATCGGTATTGGCGTGGCCCAAACCAGCAACGTCGCCCTCCTAGGCCAAGAAGAGGTGGCAGGGGCAAAGCTGGCAGAACAGTATTTTAACGAAAAAGGTGGGATTAACGGCACCCCCATTAAGCTCATTTTTCAAGACACAGGTGGGGATGAAGCCGGAGCCATCAATGCATTTCAAACCCTGATCAGCAAAGATAAAGTGGTGGGTATTGTCGGCCCAACCCTTTCCCAACAAGCTTTCAGCGCTGACCCCATCGCTGATCGCGCTAAAGTCCCTGTCCTTGGCCCCTCCAATACCGCCAAAGGTATCCCGCAGATTGGGGAGTTTATTGCTCGAGTTTCTGCGCCTGTCTCCATTGTGGCTCCCAACGCCGTGAAAGCCGCGCTGAAGATTAATCCGAAGATCAAAAAAGTAGCGGTCTTTTTTGCCCAAAATGATGCCTTTAGTAAGTCTGAAACCGAGATTTTTCAGAAGACGATTAAGGATCAAAACCTGGACTTAGTGACGGTACAGAAATTCCAGACCACGGATACCGATTTCCAGACTCAGGCAACTGCTGCCATTAACCTCAAACCAGATTTGGCGATCGTCTCTGGGCTAGCGGCGGATGGCGGCAATCTGGTGCGCCAACTGCGGGAGCTGGGCTATAAGGGCACAATTATTGGCGGCAATGGTCTCAATACGTCCAACGTGCTGCCTGTGTGTAAGGCCCTGTGCGATGGTGTGCTAATTGCCCAAGCCTACAATCCAGAGTATGCCAGCGCTCTCAACCAATCATTCCGTAAGGCATACCAAGCGCAGTCGAAAAAAGAGCCGCCTCAGTTTAGTGCCCAGGCGTTTACGGGGGTTCAGGTGTTTGTCGAGGCACTGAAGGCGATCGATGGGTCTGGCAAGAAGGTGAGTCAGATGCCGTTGGCCCAACTGCGGGTGGCGCTGAATCAGCAGATCCTTAAAGGTAAGTATGATTCGCCGTTGGGTGCAATTGCCTTTACGTCTGAAGGAGAAATTGTCCAGAAGGACTTTTATGTGGCGCAGATCAAAATGGATGCGGATGGAGTCAACGGTAAGTTTACGTTTTTGAAGTAGTTGAACTTTTGGGAGGAGATTGGGTTTCGGCTCCTTTCAGCTTCGCTCAGGACAAGCCGCTCAACCCACACCAATACGGGATTTGAGGGTTGAGCGAAGCCGAAACCCGCCATCATAGACCACTTATGGTTATTTTTCCATGACCCTTACGTTGTTTCTGCAAAATATCCTCAATGGCCTTTCCGTGGGGAGCGTCTACGCCATCTTTGCCCTAGGCTACACTCTGGTGTTTTCCATTTTGGGCATCATCAACTTCGCCCACGGTGCCGTGTTTACTCTAGGGGCCTATTTCACCTATATTCTGATGGGCGGTGCCTTCGGCTTTAATGGGCTGCTGGCAAATCTTCACTTGCCCATCGCGCTCCCTTTCGCCGTGGCAGTCTTGCTCAGCGGCACCCTGTCTGGATTGGTCTGCATTGCCATTGAACGCTTTGCCTTTCGTCCCCTGCGACGACGAGGTTCAGATCCACTCCTGACTGTGGTTTCAAGTTTGGGCGTGGCATTTATCATTGTTAATTTGCTTCAGTATCTCGTGGGTGCAGAAACCTATACCTTTCCAGCCAATACCTATGGCAACCTTCCGGCAGCGGTGAACTTTGGCAGTACCGAAAACCCCATCCCCATCCGCACGGTGCAAATTATTATTTTTGCGGTATCTGCGGTGATTTTGGCGGGTTTGACCTATTGGGTGAATGCTACCAAGTACGGTAAAGCAATGCAGGCGGTGGCAGAAGACCCCGTTACCGCAAGTTTGCTCGGCATCAATACCGATCGCTTTATTGTGTTCACATTTTTTGTCAGCGGATTTCTAGGCGCTTTGGCTGGCACCTTGGTTGGCTCTAGCGTGAGCATCTCTGGGCCTTACTTTGGTATTGGCTTTGGCCTCAAGGGTTTGGCGGTGATTGTGCTAGGAGGCTTGGGCAGCATTCCAGGAGCTGTGGTGGGGGGACTGGCGATTGGGATTATCGAAGCCTTTGTGCCCAGTGATTTTTCGGCCTATAAGGATGCGATCGCCTTTGGAATCCTCTTCATCATGTTGTTGGTAAGACCACAGGGGTTATTGGGGCGATCGCAGATCCAAAAGGTCTAAGAATTCACAAATTCATCCAGACTGAACATGCAGCTATTTGGCTTAAAGCAGATAGATTTGGAATTCAAAAGATCAATTCAAATTCAGGTTGAATTATTTTTTACTTAATTCATGAAATAATATCATTTCTTCTGAAGACAATATTTTTTCTAAATCTGGCATTTTGCTAAGCAGCTTTATCTCGTCCGCGCATAAATTCAAAATCATTTCTTTGGAATGTGCTTTTTTCCCAGCATCAAGTTTTGATAGCATATTGAATGCTATCAAAACTTTCGACAAAGCTTTATTCATTCCATCTTGTTTATATATTTTCTCTAAAGTAGCTTTTCTTTGAAGCTTTACCTCGATAGCTTTTAATAAATCAATATTCTCAAATGGTTTTGTTAAATAATCATCAGCGCCTAATTCCATCCCCTTTCTGACTGAATGGATATCAGCCATTGCCGTTAAAAAAATAAATGGAATCATAGCCGTTGTTGAGCTTTGACGTAGAGCCTCCAAAACCCCATGTCCATCAATTTCGGGCATCATTACATCACAAACAATTAAATCTGGGATATGCTCAAATGCCCAAACTGCACCTAAGAAACCATTTTCGGCACAGACAACATCATAATCATTTGCTTCAAGGAGATCTGCAAGATTTTCTCGCACAGAAACCTCATCTTCAATCACAAGAATTTTAGTCATAACTGCTTCCTATTGTTAAATCAATAAACCTGCTAAATGCCACTATCTAGTGGTAATCTAATTGTAAAAGTGGTACCCAATCCAACCTCACTATTAAGTTCAATATGACCACCATGTAAGTCTACAGACCTCTGAATGATTGATAAGCCTAATCCAGTTCCTGAAATAGTTCCAACATTGCTAGCCCTAGTAAAAGAATTAAATATTCCGCTCTGCTCTATCTGAGGAATCCCAATTCCTTCATCTTTAACTCTAAAAACAACATGGCTATCACTATTGTCTAAATTAAAATAAATATTCTCCTTGTCTGGCGAATATTTAATAGCATTTGAAAGCAGATTTGTTAGAATATGTCTCAGCAGTTTTTGATCTGCATTAATGGTTTGGAATTGACTATTGTTTTCAAATATGATTGTATGGTCATGAGTTGCTAGCTGTATATCCTCAATAATTTCCTGGCAAAAACAGTTTATAGAAATTGGAGTTGGGTTAAACTCTAGTTTGCCCACTTCTGCCTTATTAATGAGCAATACATCATTTAATAGATCAGTCATGTGTCTAACGGCAGTTTGAATGCGCTGGAGATGAACAACCTTCTTTTCTTCGGCCCATTTGTGTGAGTAACTCTCAATCAACTGCGCTGAAGATAAGATGGTTGCCAGTGGAGTGCGAAATTCATGAGAGGCAACCGATACAAACCGAGATTTCAGTTCATTGAGTTCCTTTTCGCGCTCTAGCGCATTTCGGATTTCTGCTTCAACTTGCTTCCGCTCAGTAATATCTCGAATAATAGCCATAACTTCTTCACTAGAACTAACTGCAATTCTAGCTTCATAGTCAATTAAGCGATCATTTAACTGTAGCTGGTATTCAATGATCTGAACCTCATTGGTATGCAAAGCCTGCTGTATACAAGTCATTAACAAATTAGCAACATCAGTTGATAGACAGTCTGACAAATATTTTCCAGTAAGGTCTGCTGTGGGGAGTGGTAAGGGACAAATTTTGGGATCGTGGAAATTAACAATTGCTCCGTTGCTCTTAATGCGAAACATCCAATCTGGTATGGCGTTGAGTAATGCTCGGTTAGTAGCATGACTTGAACGCAGAGCATCTTCTGCCTGTCTACGACGCATTAATGAACCAATGTGAACAGCCGCTGCTGAGATAAGATTGATCATTCTGACATCTTCTTTGCAAGCTTCGTAGCCAAAAAATACGAGCACTGCTACGACTTGATTTTTATCAATCAATGGCATACTTAAGCCTGTTGTAAGGCTTCTAGGGCCATCTAGCAATAAGAGCTTATCCGCTTTTCCCTGAAGATCTTTTAGTAATTCTGGCTGTTTTGAGACCCAAGCTCGTCCTGGAATTCCTTCATTGGGTGCAAAAGTATAGCTTTTTCTAAGCTGCTGTAATATTTTTAGAGGCAGCTCGTTTTGATGCCAAAATGAGCCACACTGTAGTAAATCTCCTGCATCCGTTGGAACCCATGCCTCTGCATAGCTTAAATCAGTGACTTCGCAGACCATCTGGAGCGCAACGCTTAGCGCTGATTTGAAATTGGAAGAGTCACTGATGGCCTGCATTAACTTTTGAATAAATCGAACTTCTTGCTCAGCTTTCTGACGCTCAATAATTTCTGCCTGTAGATTCTCATTCGCGATCTTAAGCTCGGAAGTTCGTTCTTCTACCCTCATTTCTAGACTGTCATAAGCTTGTTTAAGTGCATCTTCCGCTAGTTTTCGTTCTGTTACCTCAATGATATAGCTCCTGATCAGTTCACTTCCTGCAAAATAGTGGACTGACTGCTCAAATATTTTATTCCCAACACTGACTTGGCGCACATGAAAGTCTTTTTTGGTACTGTGAATACTTTCAATAATTCCATATATTAATGGGTGTTTTCCTCCCTCTTCTCGAATCTTTGGAAATTCCTGAACGGCTGCTGGATTTAGATAGATAATTTTTCCAGAAAGATTAATTTCAAGAATAGGATAAGAGAAGAGTTCAGGATAAGAAGCTAGTCTAACCAAAGAAGCTTCATTAGAATCTTTAAGGTCTTGACTTGATTGTTTTGATGCACTAAGAGTTTGAAATGGATTATGCATCGTCTGCAAAAATCCTGACAGATCATTGCTTTCACAAGAGACTAAAAATTCAATATCAGAGGGATTGCTTGATACATAATATCTGGCTCTTACCTCTTCTCCAAAAGTAATTTCGTCGCCATAGGTCAGGTCATGGGAGAAACACTTCTGGCCATTAATGATCAGACCATTTCGACTACGATTGCCGAGCAAATTTCCATCTATAATTCGAAAGAGATAGCCATCAACCTCAGGGTTAGTCGTGCGCAGCAAGATTGCATGTTGGCGAGAAATTCGAGGACTGTAAAGAACAATTGTGTTACTAGGATCTCTTCCAATAGAACAACTTGCCTCCTGAAGAGCAATCATCCGTTTACCCTGATCATCTTCGATGACCAACAAATGTTGAATATTCTGAGGTTTATTATCAGCCATGATTCTTTAGTCAGCTTGAATGAGAGTTCATTGTTAATTCAGCTTAAATACACGCTCTATAGGTATTTAGGAGATTTAGGAGATTTAGGAAATGATTAACAGTTTAAAGTTTCTGATCACCAGCATTTAAGGCTTCAAAGAGTAGTGAGATCAAACATCACTTAATTAAAAAATCCTTATCACTTTCCTTCGAGTATCTCCCTAAATTACCTATTTTGCTTTTATTTATAAATGAATGATCAACTTTAGCTAACTACAGAAAGATTCTCATTGAGTTCATTTCGATCATCAGAAATTTTGAATATTTGATCCATCTTAGTTAGCTCAAAAATCATCTTTACCTGAGGATTTAATGAGTAAAGAAAAATTTCACCGCCTTTAGCTCTAACCAATTTAAGTGATGCAACTAATGCGCCAATTGCAGAGCTATTGACAAAAGAAATTTCCTGAAAATCTACCCTGATGATGTTAACGCCTAAGTCAAGACTGTCTGTAATTTCCCGTCTTATTTGATTTGCATTTTGACCATCTAATAAGCCAGTTGGTTGAAGAACTTTATATTTCATTTTATTGGCCCCCTAAAATTTTTAATTTGTCACTGGTCTTTAGGCTCACTTTTGTGAAACCTATTCTTTAATCATGTGACTAATGAAAGGATTCCCTTCTGATACGGAAACATGATCATATTAGAACCATGATTTTTTCTGCGCTCAGTGCTTTTGAGTTGAGCGGCATATTGAAATCAATCTGAATGAGCGAAAAATCGTCGTCAAAGGTATTAGAGTTTTTAACATTGCAAATCTGAGTATAAATAGATTCAAGATGGTTGGCGGGCTGCTTTTGATGAGCTGAAATTAAGTCTACGAACGCTTCAAACTCCCATAATTTGCCGTTGGCTTGATTAATTTCATACACGCCATCACTAAAAACGTATAGGCAACTGCCTGCTTCAACGAGACAGCAACCCTGTCCAAAGGTCATATCTGGCATCAGACCAATTGCAATTCCGCCAGCACTAAGCTGCTGTACGGTGTTGTCTGGCTGCACCAACAGCGCTGGTGGATGCCCCGCTGAAGCGTAGGTCAATGTTTGGTCTACTTTGCTATAAACGCCATACCAGAGCGTGAAGTAGTCATCTCCCTGTGTCCCCATTTGAAAGGTTCGGTTTAGCTCCTGTAAAACTGTGGCGGGCTGGAGCAGTTCATCTGCTTGAAGCGTGCGCGATCGCATTACATTCAGCACAGAAATAGAGAGCAATGCAGACTGAACCCCGTGTCCGGCTACATCCAGAAGATAAATGGCTAGGTGATCTGGGTCGAGCCAGTAGTAGTCAAAGACATCTCCACCCAAATCGTTTGATGGCTTGAACAAATGATTGATAGTGACATCCCCACTTAGGCTGGGAGGTAACAGTGCACGGACATATTCGGCTGCCTGACGGAGTTCTAAACACATATGCTGATGATATTGCTGTAGTGCTTCTTCTGCTGACTTACGCAAGACAAAAGCACCCATTTGGTTGCCAATAGAATCTAAGCTTTTGAGAAGGCTAATGTCCGGTTTGAGAGACGATTTCTGCAAAAACACTATTATTCCTAAACAGTCATAGCCTCCTAAAATTTGAAAACTGATTGCTGATTGCAGCTTTAATTGTGCAACTGCTGCGTTGAAACCTTCGGATTGCTCTGGTAGTGCTGATATGAAAGCGCCTGTATTACCGCTTTCCCATAGACTTTGAATGTACTGATGGCTGAGATTAAGCTGTAATTTTTGAGGGGTAGACGTTTTCTCCGTATTTTGCCAACTTTGGGAACGCTCTAGACGATGAAAAACGGTGTTCATCATCCACAATTCGCCATATTCCCATTCCATTACGCCGCCAATCGCTTGGAGTAGGCTGTCAACTGCTTCAGTAAGTGTATTGGATTCTGCAAAAACTTGTATGGCTGAGCGCTCAACTTGATCGAGTATTGCTCTATTTTTACGCTCGGTAATATTAATAAAGGAACCTGATATACCAGTAATTTTGCGTTTCTGAGAGTGCAGGGCGCAGAGATAGACTTCCATCCAGCCCATGTTGCCAGATTGGGTTAGAAATTGCGATTCTAGACGACATTCCGATATCTTCCCTAGAAAAATATGTTGAAACTGAAGCCAAAGTTTCTCGCGATTTTCAGACGGAATAAAGTCTAAAAAAGGTTTGTCTATAAACGCTTCTTGAGCAAATCCTGTTACCTCAAACCAAGCTGGATTTAAAAACGATAGATTGCCTTCAAGGTCGGTTTGAAAGATGACCTCTTTGAGGTTATCCACCAGGGAACGATAACGTCCTTCACTTTCCCGTAGGGCAATCTCAGCCTGACTAGACTTAAGAATGTAGCGGAGACGACGACTGAGTACTGGCGGATGAATTGGTTTTGTAACAAAGTCAGTGACACCAACTTCAAATGCTTTGTCTATATCTGATGTTGTTTGGAGTCCAGTGATCATCATGATAGGAACGCGATCGCCCCCAGGCAGCTGCTTGATACATCTACAGCAGTCAAACCCGTCCATGATGGGCATTTGGGCATCTAATAAAACGATGTCTGGCCTGCGCTGCGAAAATGCCGTTAAGCAATGAGCACCGTTTTCAACTTCTACAACTTCATATCCTTCCCGCTGTAGAATGACGCGCAAGATAATCCGCGTAGATCGGTCATCGTCTGCCACTAAGACTAAAGGGATATGTTGCTTTTGAGATGTCGTCATGAGTTTTTGAGGGCAGAGATGAACATCAAAGTTCTCCTGATTGCATCACTTCATACAGGCAATGTTAGAAAATTCTGTGGAGTTAGACTAGATGAAAGTCTGGGCTTTTAGCTACTGGGGTAGAGCTTGAGTGCCAACCCACAGAGCAGATTATGCTGTACTAATTTCTTTATGCTTCGTTTAGTAATCCCAAATGTTGCCATAAATCTTCACCTCAAGGCAGCATTTATAGATATGGAGAACAGCAGCTCAGAATTAGAGTCTCAACAGAGATGACGTTAAAGCCTGCTGTCGGAATCCGTCCAAACTAGGGAATTCTAAAAAAGTACGTAAGTTCAGATTGACACAAAGCTATTTGTACATATGCTGAAAGCCTTGGCATGCTTGAGGTAGATCCTTCAGCGCAGTCTTTGCTTTGGCAAAAGAATTTAGGGTTCTCTCTATAGGTCGGTAAGAGGCGAAGACAAAATAATGAACACCAATTTTAAACAGCCTGCAAAGCGTTTGATGCTTTTGACCTATGGTGCTGGCATTCTAACCTCGCTCCTCATTATTTCAGGGGTCGAGTCTCTCACGAATAAACTTTCTCCTAAAGCCATTGTCTCTACTCAGCTTCCTAACCCTGTCCCTCTCGTAACACCCCCTCCAATGCCTCCTGAAGCCAAATTAGCAAAAGAAGATGCAGCTTCGCTCAATGTGCTGGGAGAGCGGGTTAGCCCTCAGCAGCTTGCGTTGCGATCGCCCGCCATCTCTCAGCAAGCTAAGCCTTTAACCGCCTCAGAAAAAGCAGTTGCGCAAAAAGCTTGGCAGTATTTTGAACGAAACCTGGATAAAAGGACAGGTCTGGTGAACTCAGTGGATAACTTTGCTTCTGTTACCCTCTGGGATCAAAGCGCTGCAATGGCTGGAGTGATCAGTGCAAAGGAACTCAATTTAATTTCCGCTGCCGACTTTAAGGCCAAGATGAGCCTGATGTTGACCACACTGACAAAGCTGTCTTTATACAAAGGTGAACTCCCGAATAAAGTTTATAACGCTAAAACCCTAATGCCCGTGGGCTACGGTCAGCTCACGAAAAAAGAAGAAATCGGCTGGTCTGCCATTGACGTGGGCAGGCTTGCCCTGTGGCTCAAAATTACAGCCGCCAAATATCCTGAATTTAAACCTCAAACCGAAGCCGTTTGGAAGTCTTGGAAGATGAATCGGCTGGTGAAGGACGGGCAAATGTACGGAACCCAGGCTTCTAACCAAAAGGAAAACTATAACCAAGAAGGTCGTCTCGGGTATGAAAGCTATGCTGCCTACGGTCTTAAACTCTGGGGTTTAGATGTATCTAAGGCGATGGATGTTGAGAATAAATCCGCCTTCGTAAAGCTGTATGGGCAAAATATTCCCTTTGATATCCGAGACGCAGAGAACTCTAAGGCCAATAACTACGTTTTGAGTGAACCTTACTTTTTAGACGGCATTGAAACCGGATTTAAATCTCTTCCCAAAGCCTATGCTGACCAAATCCTAGCGGCTCAAGAAGCAAGGTATAAGGCAACTCAGCAGTTGACGGCTCTAACAGAAGATAACTTGGATCGTGCCCCCTATTTTGTTTACAACACCCTATACGTCAACGGTAAACCCTGGTCTACCATCAGTGACAATGGGGACGCACACAATCGCTTACGATTTTTGAGCAGCAAGGCGGCGATCGGCTGGCATGTTTTATACAACACGCCCTATACCCAAAAGCTGTTCGATTTTGTTCAAAAAAATCTGAGTGCCAAAGACGGCTGGTACAGCGGTTTCTATGAAAGTTTAGAGGAACCCAATGCGGTTCTGACCGCCAACAACAACGGCATTATTTTAGAGTCTTTGCTCTACAAGCAGGTGGGTCAACCTTTGATCCAGTGGGCGGGAGAGGCAAAGTAACTGATGAAACAATCTGCCTTAGATGCCACTCCGCCTAAAAAGCAAAGTTTGTATGACCGCTGTCTCAGACGACTGACTTCTGTCATCACCCTTGTTGTCATATCACAACCACTTTGGGTGTTTGGCATTACCCCTAAAGCGGTTCAAGCAGAAGGTGCGAATGCCTGCGGCGTAATTACAAACCCGCTAACACCCGAAGAACAGCAGTATGCTCGCATTGCTTGGCAATATTTTGTTAATAACTACCAAAAAGATACGGGCTTTGTAAACTCAACTGGGGGTTATCCTTCCGGCACTTTGTGGGACATGGGTAATTACCTGATGGCGCTCAATGCAGTGCGCTGGATGGGTATTATCGATCAAAAAGAATTTGATAATCGTCTCAATAAACTCCTGACGACGTTAGGTAATCTGAAACTGATTGAAAATAGCCTACCCAACAAGGTCTATAACGCAGCCAATGCTCAGATGACCGATTACGGCAATAATCCGATTGATAAAGGGATTGGCTGGTCTGCCCTTGATATTGCACGTCTTTTAGCGGCTTTTCGCGGAATTCAAACTTGTAATCCTCAATATACTGACTGGATTAAATCGGTTGTCAGCCGCTGGGCGCTTAAGCGCACGATAAAAGACGGTCAACTTTTTGGTGCGGTTGTGATGCCCGATGGCAAACTCATGGAGGTACAGGAAGGCCGTTTAGGGTATGAAGAGTATGCGGCACGGTGCTTTGAGCTATGGGGTTTTTCAGCACCAAAGGCTTTATCGTTTGAACCTTTTCAAATGGTCAGTATCTATGGGGTGCCCGTCCCCGCCGATACGCGCAGCTATCAAGACACCAATGCCAATAATTATGTGGTGAGTGAGTCTTACATTTTAGATGGGATTGAATTTGGTTTTTTGGGTGGCCAGATGCAAGACTATGCTGCCCGTGTATTTGAGGTACAAAAGCGTCGTTTTGAGGCAACTGGGCAGATTACGGCTGTCTCTGAAGACAATATTGATGGGCCTCCCTACTTTTTGTACAACACTATTTTTTCAAATGGCGTGGCGTGGGCCACGATTACCGAAAAAAATGAATTAACGCCTGCAAAGCGCAGTATTAGTACCAAAGCAGCGTTTGGCTGGCGGTATCTTTATCCCCAAAGTGACTATGCCAAAAAAGTATTTGAAATAGGTAAAGGGCTAAGCAATCCTGACAAGGGTGGATTTTATGCAGGTTTATATGAAGAAACCAAGCAACCCAACAAATCCATGACAGGGAATACCAATGGCTTGATCATTGAAATTTTGTATTATAAAGCGCGGGGAAATCAGCCCCTAATTGCGACCAAAGGCGTTAGCGCCTCTGGTGGTAAACCGCAAGCAAATATAACGATGAAAGAATTTCCTGCTCCCACAGGTGCCAAACCTTTCGGAGCAGATGCCGTTCAACCCGCGCCTCCGCCTCAGAAGGTGGCAGAGGCACCGCCGCCGCCAGCAAAACCCTCTTCTGCGCCGCCTAAGTCAGCAGCAGCACCGCCGCCACCAAAGGCAGCGCCAGTTAAGGTAGCCAATGTCCCTTCCGGTTCTCAAGGCGGCAGCGCTGCTGCTCAGGCCAGACGGGCGGAAAAGCAGGCGCAACAAGAGCGTCAGCGCGAAGAGAAACGCCAAAAAAGGGAAGATAAAAAAAGGGAAAGAGACGCTCGTAGAAAGGAAGAGGAAGATCGCAAGAATGCTGAAAAAGCCAGAAAGCAGGAAATACAGGCTAAAAAGCAGGAAGAACAACTAAAGATCGAGCATGCGGAAGAAATTAAAAAAATTCAGGAGGATGGCAAGAAAAGGCTGTCTGCCCTATCAACTTCTCTTCCCCTGGGGAGCAGTACTGAAAACACAGCAGGCATCCAAATTTCCCCTGTACCTCCAGTGGGAGCATTGGATAAGTCGTCTCAGTTTCATAACATAAAGCGTTCTCTGAAGATGGCGGAAAAACGCTATGCGGAGGCAGCTTGGCAGTACTTTAAGATGAATTGCGATCCAACTACGGGGCTGGTGAGCGATCGCGGTGATATGAAAGGCACAACGCTGTGGGGTGTTGGAGACTACCTAGAGGCGCTTCAGGCCGCAGAAGCACTCGATATTATTACATTGAAAGAATTTGATCAGCGCGTGCGACTGTTGCTAGGCGCGCTCAAAAAAATGCCGCTCTATGCAGGAGAACTACCTCACCGAGGCTACGATATCCGTACCCTAACGCCTGTGGATTACGGCATGAATCCAACCACGGTTGGGACAGGCTGGTCTGGTTTAGATATTGGACGTGTACTGGTTGCCCTACACAATCTCAAAGGCAATCATCCTGAATACACCAGCACTGTGGACAAAATAGTCTTGGATTGGTCTTTCCTGCGGGCGATTCGAGATGGACGGGTGCACAGCGCAACGGTAGAAAAAGATCAGAGCGGGCGCTTAGTTACACGGGTAAAGCCCGATCCGCGCTTGGGCTATGAAGAGTATGCCGCTCGTGGCTATCAGCTTTGGGGGTTTGAGGTAGATGAAGCCGCAGTGGGTGGTAAATATGCCACGCAGGAAGTAGAGGGCGTTCAGGTTCCGGTAGAGCGAGAGCGGGAGCGCAAGCGCCCAGACGTCCGCCAGATTACCGTGAGCAATCCTTTTATTCAGTACGGACTGGAATTGGGGTTTGACCCGCAAATGCGATCTCTCGTCACCCCATTGCTAGAAGCCCAAGCGCGTCGGTATAAAAACAAAGGGATTTTAACCGCAGGTGGGACAACCTTGAGCCGTCAAGCGCCCTACGTGATCAACAGCACCATTTCAACTAAAGATAAGTCTTGGGATACCCTAGCCGATGATGGGACAGACATTTCTAAAAATCGCATGATTAGTACAGCGGCAGCCTTTTCCTACTACGCGCTTTTTCCCAATGACGACTACGCAAAAGAGCTGTATCAGTCTACGGTAGACCTTTATAACCCTGCGATGGGTTTCTACGACGGCGTGAATGAAAAAACGGGTTTGACCTCTAACTTAGCCACGGCTGAAACCAATAGTCTTGTGCTTCAGTCGCTGCTGTTTCAACTGCGTGGTCATCAGCCCTTACTGGCAGATGACATCTCTCGCAATTCACCTTGGTGGAAAGCGCTCGACAAAGGCGAAATTGGGACGGGACTGCCGATTGATGCAAAGCCACAGCTTCGGCTTGTCAAAACGGCATCAGGCTCTTACTGGGATTCCTCCAAAAGAAACCTCAGTCCTGATGCAGCCACATCGAAATCAGCCCAATCTCAGTGAGGCTGTTAACAATGCTGCTGGATCACCTAAAGATGGCGGCGCCTGCTACGGCACGATTAACGATTTCACGGTTCGTGACTCTTGTTGGATTGCTGGTTAGCACGAGTGTTTTCCCTGGCGGTGCTGTAGCTCAAGCGGAGGAGGGGCGGACTCTTGGTGCGAAGATATTGCCTGAGACAGAGGTTGTCCCACTGCTGCCTCGTTCCTTTGCTCCAATCCCTGCTGTCAAAGTTAAGCCTGTCTTTAAGCTTTATCCGAAACCCTCTAAACTTCCCAAACGGGAACCCGCTCTTCCGCTTCAATCCCCCATTATTGACCCTGCCACTGTCAAAGTAGATGTCCCCGCCTTCTCAGGCTTGAGCAATACCGATACTGCTGCTGCACAGGCTGCTTGGCAGTACATCAGACGCAACTGGAATGCTTCTACAGGACTCGTTAATGCTGTTGAAGACTACCCCTGGACAACTCTCTGGGATCAGGGTAGCGCTATCCTTGGCATCCACGCTGCACGGCAGCTTAACCTAATTACTCCAGCCGAGTTTAAGGATCGGATCGCACCACTGCTGCAAACGTTAAAAACTTTGCCTCTCGCACCTACAGGACTGCCCAACAAAGCCTACGGCACCCGCACTGCCCAAATGCGGACCCTCGATAATGCCCCCGATCTCCAGGGCAAAAGCGGTTGGTCAGTACTTGACACCGCACGATTATTGTTGGCTTTGAATATTTTAAAAACGCACTATCCAGAATACAAAACTCAAATTGATGCCATTGTGCAGCGATGGAAGCTTTCTCAACTGGTCAACAATGGGTGGCTTCAGGGTGGTGTTCTAGAAGGGCAGCGAATCGTCAGGGTTCAAGAGGGTCGGCTTGGCTACGAACAGTATGCGGCAGAAAGTCTGAAGCTATGGAATATCAAAGCTCAGAAAGCTCTCTCTCAACCACCCATCACAACTGTTCAAATTGAGGGCATACGCCTAGACATTGACCAGCGCAACCTCAAAAACTCAGGTGCTAGTAACTATCTCACCAATGATCCCTACCTGTTTTGGGGCCTAGAACTGGGCTGGACAGAAGCCGTTAAGCCTCAGGTTCTCAACCTTTTGGCGGTTCAGCGCAAACGCCATGAGCGTACAGGCATCTTAACCGCCGTGAATGAAGACTCCCTTGATCGCCCGCCTTATTTTCTCTACAGCAGTGTGTATGCAGATGGAAAGCCCTGGAATACCCAAAGCGCCTCAGGGAAACCTGCGGATCACCTCAAACAGCTCAGCATTAAAGCAGCTTTTGCCTGGGAAGCGCTATTGCCCAGCGAGCCTTATACAAAGCTTCTTCGCAGTTCCGCTCAGTCATTAAAAGATAAAAATCGAGGTTTTTTTACAGGACAGTTCGAAAATCAAACGCCAAGTGTGAACACTGTAATTAACGTCAATACAAATGCTGCCATCCTTGAAAGTATTCTCTTCAAGGCCAGGAATAGAAAACCGCTCGTATTACCCTAAAAACTGGATTATTTGTGCAATTCTGACTCGACAGCTCTAATGCTTATCATCAGCCCTTTTATCTACACGAACTGCAATGAGTAATGCTATCCCTCTCATCGAGAATTCTCCCCAGTTCTTAGGGAATATTCGAGTTCGGCTTAAAGGCCGTATCCTTCTATTTCGTTACCTTGTCATCATCAATCTCATCTTGGGTGCTTGGTACCTTAACTGGCGGATTACAAACTCTATCAACTTTAATGCCCTATGGCTTTCTATCCCCCTGCTTATAGCAGAGATTTATAGCTATATTGGCGGCGTCATGTTTTTGACGGGGCTATGGCAGCCTGTGGTTCGAGATGTGGTGTCATTTCATCAAATGCTGCCTCCCTTGGCACCGCAGGAATGGCCCTTTGTAGACGTTTTTATTACCTGTTACAACGAGCCAGCAGAAATGGTAGAAACGACTGCCAGAGCTGCATTGGCTATGGACTATCCAGCTTCTAAGCTGCGGGTATACGTTTTAGATGATGGCGGCTCGTCTGAGATGCAGGCCATGACAGAACGGCTTAGTCTTCAAGATTTGAAGTCCCCTGCCCTTCAGAAAGAAGCGGAGCGAATCAATCAAGAGCGCCAGCAAATGGTGGCTCGACTAGAGCATTTAAAGCTGTTATCGTCTGAAGCGCCGAATGCAGAGCGCGCCCTTCAGCACTTTCACGTCCAAGTGTCATCACGCCCCGAAGCATTGGCAGAAGTAATGGACTGGTTTGAATCCCTTCAGCGTCCAGAAATTCCACTCAGAACCTGGATTGAGTTTCAAACAATCTTGGGTGAAGCCTTTGACAATGCGATGGCCCACGCCCATCAAGATCTACCCCCAGAAACCCCGATTGATTTAGAAATCACGATTCTTAGCCATGCCCTTATTCTACAAATTTGGGATTTTGGCACTGGATTTGACTATGAAACTCATATTAGCCAGCTTAGTGCGGAAAAATCACTGACGGCAGAGTCTGGGCGCGGTACTCGCATTATGCTTGACTTGGGAGATTTTTTCACCTACACCCGAACGGCTGATCAACGGAATAGTTTTTTAGCCATTAAATTCTATCTTGCTGAGTCAACGGGGCCAGACGCTTCAAAGCATACGCTGACAGGCTATCTTCAAAGTCTATTGCAGTCTACACTGCTCTTGAATAGCAAGTTTACTAGTGTTAGCCAATATTTAGATGCCGAAATTCATACCCTTGAAAAAAGCATTTATCACAAGCAGCTAGAGTTAAGTAACTTGACACGATGCCTCTATATCGCTCGTCCTAAGCCAAAGGATCGCCCCCATCACGCAAAGGCGGGCAATATTAACTATGCTCTTTTCTCAGGCGAAACCTTTGGGGATTTTATTCTGACGCTAGATGCGGACCATATACCTAAAAGACAATTTTTACAGCGTGTTTTGCCTCACTTTTACTATTACAACGTTTACGCAGGCCGTTACGAAAATAATCAGGTTGCCTTTGTCCAAACACCTCAGTCATTTTCCAATCTACCTCCAGGCGATCCGTTTGGGCATGGGGCACAGCTCTTTTATGGCCCGATTCAGCAGGGTAAAGACGGCATGAATTCGGCGTTCTATACCGGAACGAATGCTGTCCTCCGCCGCGAGGCGCTAGTGAGTGTAGGACTCCAAAACTTTGCGGATGAGTTTGCCGATAATCTCGATCTGCTTCAAGAATTTGAGTTGGTGGGCGGTGTC
The DNA here is from genome assembly GCA_031362245.1 of Acaryochloridaceae cyanobacterium OTE_25_metabat_464. GTDB lineage: Bacteria > Cyanobacteriota > Cyanobacteriia > Thermosynechococcales > Thermosynechococcaceae > JAAURS01. Next base: position 20,938 of record JANLSD010000052.1, read on the forward strand.
TCTACAGCTAGCATCACGGAGGATATGAACACAGCGATGCGGCTTCATGCTGCGGGTTGGCAGTCTGCTTACCACCACGAAATTTTGGCGGTGGGATTGGCTCCCGATGACTTGAGTTCGACGCTACAGCAGCGGCTGCGGTGGGCGCAGGGCACGATTCAAGTGATGATCAAAGAAATGCCGTTTATGAAGGAAGGACTGACATTTGCACAGCAAATTCAGTACTTTCAAACGATGTACAGCTATTTTGCGGGCTTCTTTACGGTCATATTTTTAGTCTGTCCTATTATCTTCTTTTTTACGGATATTGCTCCTGTTGGTTCCTATGGGGTAGGGTTTGCAACTCACTTTTTACCCATGTTTGTTGCCAATCGTCTAACGTTTCTAGCGGCGTCGTGGGGGATTCCTGCTGGTGAACTGTGGCGCTCAGAGCAGTTTGCGATCGCCCTTTTCCCCCTCTTTATCCAGGCTGTGATCAGCGTCTTTACGGGTAAACCGCTTAAGTTTAAGGTTACGCCCAAGCAGCGACAGTCCGGCATTTATCTCAAGCTGGTTTGGCCCCAAATTACAATTGTTGTCCTAAATGTAATGGGAATGTTGTGGTGCTTGTATAGAGTAGCAACCGGACAGATTGATGACGCTACGGTTTATATCATTAATGCGGCATGGTCTGTCTACAACATTGCGCTGCTGTGGTCTATTATTCATGCTGCCGTTTGGCGTCCAAAAGAGCACGCCTAGCAACTTTTGCAGGCATTGGTTCTATCCATTATTCCATGAGTAACATAATGCGCAAGTACAAAAATAAGCTTGGGATAAGCCTATGCCTAGCAACCCTGTTATGGACAGTTATCTCTGGCTATTGGCTCAGTAACCCGTTTCCGGCAGGGGCCGTACTTCCTTCTAAACTGTTACTTAATCAGGTTGGATACGGCCCGACTGGTCAAAAACAGGCATTTCTCCTGAATGGAGAAAAACTAGGCACGTCTAAAGTAGAGGTGATGGATCGCACGACGGGTCAGCCTGTCCTTATGCTGCAACCCCAAGGTTCAGTTCCCTCAGGGTCCCAGGGCGATCGCCTCCAAGTCTTAGACTTTAGCTCTATTACAAAGCCTGGACAGTATGTTCTTAAAACAGGATCTTTACAATCTGCACCGTTTACAATCAGCTCAGACGTTTATCAAAATACCCTCACTCAGCTTTTACGCTCCTACTACCTTCAGCGATGCGGTGTAGAAATTAACGATCCGGTGACGGGCATTCACCATGCACCCTGTCATTTGAAAGATGGGGCGATCGCCCATGCAGACAACGCTCACGCTGTGGGTCAAACCCTTGCTGCAACCGGAGGTTGGCATGATGCAGGGGATTACGGTAAATATACGTCTACCGCAACCGTTACCATTGGACGGCTGCTTAGCCTTTACGAACAGTTCCCCACTCAATTTAGAGATGCACAGCTTACCATTCCTGAAAGTGGCAACGGCATCCCCGATGTTCTGGATGAGATGCAGGTAGGACTGGATTGGCTGCTCACCCAGCAGCGCCCAGATGGTGCAGTCTATCGAAAATTATCGGGTCAGCAGTGGCCCAATGACAAAGCACCCGATGAAGATTTGCAGCCCCGCTATGTCTATGGCATCACTACGCCAGAAACCGCAAAGTTTGCAGCGGTGATGGCAATGGCGGGTCGGATCTATCAACCCTTTTTGCCCAGTCAGGCTGAACGCTATATCACGGCGGCAACTCAGGCATGGCAGTTTCTGCAAAGCCAGCCCGCGATGCAGGTGGATTGGGTTGACGGGGACGATAGCGGTTCTGGTAAGTATTTATTGTCTGATATTGATAATGAAGATAGCCTTAAAACCGACACGGATGATCGCCTCTGGGCGGCAGCCGAACTTTCAATTACGCTACATCAGCCGCAGTTTGAGCAGTATTTTGCAGCGCACCTTAAAAAAATGGACTATACCCTCTTTGAGTGGAAAGATCCCTCTTCACTGGGCATGGTGGATTATCTGCTGCAACGGGATGGCGGCGATCACGCCAAGCCTGTCCTCAAACGCCTCATCCGCACCAAACTGCTAACGCGTGCCGACAAACTTTTACAGCAAATCGACCAAAATCCCTATCGGTTGGCGAACGCTCGCTTTATCTGGGGTTCCAATAAAATGGCTGCTGAAGAAGGTATCACCCTCGCCTATGCCTACCAGCTCACCCATGATTCGCGCTATTTAAATGCCGCCAGAGATCAAGTCCACTTTATTTTGGGGCGAAATCCGTTCAATCAGACCTTTGTGAGTGGTGTTGGCGCAAATTCCGTCAAAAACGTCAATCATTTATTTGCACGAGTCAAAAATATTTATATCCCTGGCCTTTTGGTTGGAGGCCCAAACAGCGGCGCACAGGATGGACTTGCACCCAAAAATTTAGGGGTGTTGAGCTATGTGGATAACGCTAAATCTTATGCCACCAACGAGTATGCGATCGACTACAACGCACCGCTGATAGCACTGGTCGTGTTGCTGCACGGTTAATATGGCGATGGATTAATGCCCTATCTAGTATTTCGGTAATTAGGGACAAAAAAGGGGACTTGGTTTTAAAGTCCCCTTTTTCTAAATTGGTTTACGTTTCACCCTATCTGTGGAGGCAGAACTAGACGAATGTAAAACCTTGACTAAAGTTATTCAATTGCCTTTGGTCAAGCACAGCAATCAGCTCATTGGTGGATTGGCGATTCCAAATTTGAGTAGATAGTCCATCGACAGTAGCGCCAAGAACGTAATTACTAGCAGAACCTAGTAATGTCACTGTATCTTCAAGTAGATTGAAGTCTTTAATTGTGACAAATTCTCCCATCCCAGACGTGTTTACATTTCCATCATCATAAAAGAGGCCGTTAGAACCCCCTAATACAAACTGATCTTGGCCTGCGCCTCCAAAAAAGACATCTTTTCCCATGCTGCCGACGAGGATGTCGTTGCCTGCACCGCCTTGAAGAATATTGTCGCCCGTTCCTCCTGTGAGGCGATCGTTACCGTCTTCTCCAGAAATATTGCCTAAATTCTTGGTTAAAGTATCATTTGCTGTCCCGCCATATAAGGTGCCGGACTTGTCCTGATAAACTCGAATGTAGTCAATATCAAAGCGACTGGTGGTTGGGGTGGTGGCATCGGGGTTGCCTGGCATATTGCCCCCAACAGCTAAGTTAGCCAGCAGATACATGGGGACATCGGGGATATTTTGCTTGACGTCAAACACAGCTTGACCGTCAATAAACCAAGTGAGGCGATCGCTACTCCACTGTGCTCCATAGGTATGAAAACCTTGAGAAAAATTAGTGCTATCCTCTCCGGCAAACGTTTGTCCACCTGAGTAGCTGCCCACTGCACCAGACGCATCTCGGAAGTGACTACTGGTGTAAATCGTATCGGTTTGATTGCCTAAAAACTCCATAACATCAATTTCTGGGGGCCAACCTCCAGAGCTAGGCAAGAGCCAAAATGCAGGCCAAATCCCCTGCCCTGCGGGAACCTGTGCCCGAATTTCCATGTATCCATTGGTGAAGGCATATTTGTCATGCCCAGAGAGAATACCGGAAGAATAATCAAAGGTTTGAGTAGATGGCAGTCCTGGAACAGGATAACCGATATCTGCCGTAATGGGTTGATTAAGCTTTTTGCCAACAATACTAACCGCATTGTTATTAAACTCAAAGGCATCATAGGTAACGCCATTGATAACTTCATTGTCACCCACATAGTATTCCTTCTCTGCATTCCAAGCATTGGTGCGTCCACCATACAGATCGGATTTATAGCGAGTGTTCCACTTGGTCATATCCAGAGAAGAGCCACTAAATTCATCGTTAAAAACAAGTTCCCAATCTGATGAATTTGCAGGATTAAACTGCGTATTAACGCTATCTGTTCCCTGGAGTAAGCCCTTATCTAAAACCAGTCCACTCGTACCAACATTTTCAACAACGGCAATTAGCTCATCATTGGCAGTCAGACTATTGCTATGATCTTTATCTATAAAAACGCCGGAAGAGTTTGCTGCATACTGATTGACGATTGTGCTGGAAAGTTTCCCCACCACATAATCAGAGACCGAGCCAAAAACTTGAATTTTGTCTTTGAGGCGGTTTAGATCTTTGATGACGGCATAATCCGTCGTTCCAGTGCTTAATGCATTGCCGTCATCGTAGTAAGCAGAAGCGGCATTACCCAAAATAAATTTGTCACTTCCGATGCCGCCAATGAGTGTATCAATAGACTGAACACCTACGCTACCGTTTGCTTCAGTATTATTGCCTGCACCATCCAAAATATCATTACCATTTGATCCGGAAAGTACGTCATTTCCCGTCCCGCCAGAAAGGGTGTCTGCGCCATCACCACCTTGAAGCGTATCGTTTCCTTCATCTCCATTAAGAACATCATCTCCGCTAAAACCATAGAGATTGTCGCTGCCTTCTCCCCCCGACAAAGAATCATTCCCAGCGCCTCCATCTAAGTAATCGTTACCCTTATTGCCTTGGAGAATATCATTATCGTTTTCTCCATAAAGAGTGTCTTGCCCATCGCCGCCGCTAATAAAATCTGAACCATTAAATCCATAAATGAGATCGTTTCCAGCATCTCCATAAAGCCAGTCGTTCCCCTCTCCACCATATAGAGAATCATCATCATCGCCACCATAAAGCGTGTCGTCTCCGATTCCGCCATCTAAAAGGTCATTGCCTCGACCGCCAAAAAGCGTATCGTTTCCAGCTGCTCCATAAATTTTGTCGTTTCCATCTCCTCCGTCAATAATGTCATCCCCTAAGTACCCGTAAAGCGAGTCTTTGCCACCATAACCGTATACTTGATAACTGATGCCAGTCTCCCATCCGCCCCAAATGTCGTCCCCCTGAGTCAATCCAACTATCTTTTTCGCCATGACTTTCTCCCCCGAGCAAAATAAATAATATCCACATACAAACTTTTTATCAATCATCATTCCCTAGATTAACCAGAAAAATTAAATTGAATCAGCAAGATTCAGATCCTTAAGCAGTAATTTTTTATTTTTAAAGAATTACTGCTTAATTAATTAACTAAATTAATATAAAAAACTATTATTTTCGACACAAAAAGCAAAACTAAAACTATTTCTTAATTATTATAGTTACACCTATTTGTGTATGAATATTTTTGTGTTTATATTTATCAAGTTATCTGAGTCAAAAAGTATCTAAGACTACAATAAGAGTATTCTTTTTTGAGTTTGTTTAGCTTCAGTATTTTTACGGAATTAATTCTGAAGTGTATGTCTGTTTAGAGCTTTATTGTGTGATTTTAATGTTGCAATCTGCCCTAGTAGAAGATTCAACATGCTGGCTGGCTGACAAAATCTTACCCCTCATCCCTCAACCTCTTTACCCAAAAGAGATGTGGGTCTTTTTAGTTTTGTTCGTCAGCTATTTCAATACGTTACCTGAAGCCTAGGCAATACATTCATCTCGTTTCAGCATGGGACGTGAGGGCTGAGGGCGACAAGATTGAAGTGAGCCATGTCTTCTGAACGTGTATAACGGAATTATCACGCTTCAGGAGTGGAAAACGATCAGTCTCTTTTTATATGCTGATGAAATCTATCGATAAATCGTCAAAATACTGATTTTATTGTTGTAAGAATGATTTTGATGTAATAACGCTTTGCAAAGCATTAGCTTAGCCCCTCTGTGATCGCGTTACAAATGATTATGATTTAACTGTCGAATACGCTTATGCACAAGGGAACTTTATAGGTATGAAGCTGAACTAGATAGCTTAAATTTCTCACACAAGCGTAGAAATATTGACATCTATGATTTTTCTTTTAAGGCAAATCATTAAGAACTTCTCCCCTTAGAGTGCCGCAGTATGAATACTCAGGAGTTTGAAAAACGGTACAAAAATGGCGAAAAATGTTTCTCTAATGAGAATTTAGTGGGTATTCGTTTGAAGCATCTAGTCTTGGAACAGCTAGATTTGTCAGGCGCAAACCTAATGGGTGCTCAGTTTACAGGCATTGACTTCTTTCATGCAAACTTAGCAGGCAGCGCTTTGATCGCGATTCGCGCTGTGCAGTCCAAGTTTAGCGGGGCTAATTTCAGCAGGGCGGATTTGAGCGGGTCGGAGTTCATTCATGCAATGCTTGCCCATGCAAACCTCAGCGA
>JANLSD010000056.1:0-11173 GCA_031362245.1 Acaryochloridaceae cyanobacterium OTE_25_metabat_464
CTGATAGATGAGATGCTTCGTTCTAGGTTAGGGTAATATAGGGTAAGCATGTCCTTTTTAAGGGACATCTTTTGTCTGGAGAGGTGGCAGAGTTGGTCTATTGCGTCTGACTTGAAATCAGATGATGCAGCAATGTATCCGGAGGTTCGAATCCTCTCCTCTCCGTTTTTGAGCAGCCCTTAATCCCTTCATCTGAAGAGTCTCTAGACGTTTCCTCGCAAGTCATATTTAGGGACTTAAAATTTGTGTCGCTTCCAATCACTACGGTATCAAAGGCTTGGGAAGGATGGGTATACTAAGCCTAGAAATCTACTAGTCCGTAGCCTAGGCTATATTCGTTATCAAGGGGTGCTTGTTGTGAAAACACAGTGGGAGCTATATCAAGCACTAGAGTTAATACCTGAATCTGTGTCTCCTCCCAAGACCTCATGGTTCGATTGGCTGACCGCACCAATGCGACGACCCTTGGCCAATGTCTTTACCAGGGAACTGTCCCCTAGACACCAAGTGTTACTTTTCAAGCGCTGTTTAGCCATCACAAACGCTCAGGCATTGGAATATTCTCCCCTCGAACCACTTCAGATGACTGACCTACACCCGTCTTTAGGAGAGCCTTCAAGGGATGAGGTTTTAGCCGAGCAACTGCAATTTAACGCTCAACAATGGCTGAATCGGGGTGAAGAACCCTGGTGGACTTGGTACGATTACTAAGCTTAAATTCCGTGGCTTGCCCACAAGCTCAAAAACTTTCGCTTGCCCTATCGGGGGTTTCTTGATACAAAGTACAGGTATTACCGATTATCAGGTGCAGGTGTGAGTGAAGTGGTGCAAACAATGATTCAAGGCACGGATAGCTTTGATTTAGAACCCATTGTTCTGAGTCCTGTGATTGTCCAGGCTGCTCGAACGATTTATCAAGCCTATGTGGAGACCCACGGCAGCAAGAAAACGCCCTTGGGTGTGGCCTTAGATCGATATACCTTTAGAGGTCAACTTATTTTTGCAAGTCGGCCTATTTTGCTCCCCCATGAGTGCTTTGTAACCATGCAAGACATTGAGCTGTTTGAGCTAAATACCTCTGAAGAGTAAGACCTAACCCTTTCGCCGAACCGTGGTGCTATGGATTCCCCTGAGCTTTGGCTGATTGGCTTTTTTGTCTTAATGTTGGGCGCAGCAGTGGGCAGCTTTTTGAATGTGGTCATTTATCGCATTCCAGAGGGGCTATCGGTGCTCCATCCCCCCTCTCGCTGCCCCCAGTGCAAGACACAGCTCAAGTTTTATGATAATGTTCCCGTCTTTGGCTGGCTTTGGCTGAAGGGCCGCTGTCGCACTTGTAGCTGCACTATTCCGGCACGATATCCTCTGATTGAGGCGGCTACGGCGGCGTTGTTTGTTTTGACCTACATTGTTTTTGGGCCAACGCTACAGACCGTCGGCTACTGCCTATTTTTAAGCTGGCTGCTGGCGCTGACGATGATTGATTTTGACCTAATGATTTTACCCAATTCGCTGACGCAATCTGGGGTGATTGCAGGCTGGGTGTTTCAAGGGGCGATCGCCTTCCACCAAGCTCCCACTTGGATGAGTGCCGTCAAAGGCTTGACTGGGGCATTTATTGCTTCAATTTTAGGGCTATGGCTGTTTGACAGTATTCGGATCATGGGGGCTATGGCCTTGGGCCAAGATGCAATGGGCGGCGGCGACCCGAAACTGGCTGCCATGATTGGGGCTTGGTTGGGCTGGCCGTTGATGTTATTGAGCGCGTTTTTAGCCTGCACTGTGGGAAGCGTGATTGGTGTAGGGGGGATGGCCTTGGGTCTCATCGGTAGGCGGCAGGCCATTCCCTTTGGGCCTTATCTGGCACTAGGAGGGGCGATCGCCGCGTTCTACGGCCCCCAACTCATTAATCTCTATCGGGGTTGGCTAGGACTCTCGTGAAGAACCTATGGCGCTGGGGGGTATTCATTGGTGTTGGCGTGCTAGCGGGGATGTTCATCCTTTCCCATGTGCAGACACGCTCCCAAACACAGGTTGCAGCCATTCCACCCCAGTATGAGGTGCTTAGTAAAGCAGGGTATGTTGCCCATGTGCTGACCATTGCGCAGGGGTATACCATTCAACCGTTTCTCGCCGAGACGGTTCAGACCGTTGAGCAGGTGGCGGCTAAAACCAAGGCGATCGCGGTCATGAACGCAGGTTTTTTTGACCCGATCAACCAAAAAACGACTTCTACAGTGCTCATCGATGGTCGTGAGGTTGCTAGACCTAAGGACAACGAGCGATTAGTAAAAAATCCGAAACTGGCTCCCTATCTCAGTGCCATTTTAAACCGTAGTGAATTTCGCGCTTATCAATGTGGCCCTCAGGTTCGGTATGGCATTGAGTTCCACTCAGCACCTATTCCTGGTGATTGTCGGTTAGCTCAGGCGGTAGGAGGTGGCCCACAGCTCTTACCTAAAAATACATCGCAACAGGAAGGCTTTACGGACTATGCCAAGGGTGAATTGATTCGGGATGCAATTGGCGGAAGTCAGCCCAATGCTCGGTCGGCGATCGGATTAAAGCCCGATGGCTCTGTGGTTTGGGTGATGGTGGCGCAAACTAAGGCGCAGCCGTCTGGGATGACGTTGGATGAGCTGGCAGACTTTATGAAACGTCTGGACGTAACGTCTGCCTTAAATTTAGATGGTGGAACCTCGTCGTCTCTTTATGCCCAGGATAAGGCGATCTATGGCAAGCAGGATAAGGCGGGGCAACCGATTAAACGGCCTGTTAAGTCGGCGCTGCTGTTGCTGAAAATGCAATGAGAGGGAGAATGCTGCGATCGCATTTACGATTTGGGATTCGCTATCCTTGCAATATTTTATCTTGCAGTGCAAGATGAGAACATACGAATTCACCTTAGGATTCAGCCTCATCATGAGCAAAGAAAATATTACATTTCGGCTCGACCGCGATAAACGAACAACCCTTGATGCGATCGCAGCGGGGCTGGATCGAGACCGAAGCTATATCCTCAATGAGGCCGTTACGGTCTACCTGGAAATGCATCAATGGCAAATCGATCAAATCCAACAGGGACTCGCTGAGGCGGAAGCAGGAGATTTTGCGAGTGGCGAAGACGTTCAAGCAATGTTTGCTCGGTTAACGCATGCAGATTAGGTGGGTTCGCAAGGCGCTTCAAAATCTTGAGCAGGCTCATTCTTATATTGCGAAGGACGATCTAGAGGCTGCGATCCGAACGGTCTTAAAAATTCAGATGGCGGTAAATCAACTGGCTCAGTTCCCGCTGATGGGGAGGGTTGGTCGGGTTGAAGGCACGCGAGAATTGGTCTTGGCTAACATGCCTTATTTTGTGGTCTATAGGCTTCAGGAAAATACGGTGGAAATCCTGCGGGTGCTTCATGCCTCAAGGCGTTATCCAGGTTGAGAATCTGAGTGGAATTGAGGAAGCTTGTCTCACCCAATCCCCGCTTCTGTTATAAATAGCGGCGGTAAAAGCGCGAGTCTAGATGATCGCTTTTACCCAAGTTATAGCTTTGGCAAAGCGTAGATTGCTGAGGTCACTGGTGCGATGGTCTATGTGCAGTGGAATTTGCTGAACAGTTTTGTCGCAGCTTTGGCGTTGGAGGCGATCGCCTCACCACTCCCAAAGCAAAACCTGAAAACCTAAGTCCAAAAATTCTGAAACTTAAACTCAGTAACTGAATCAGAAATGGATTGAACAAACAACTAGAAACCGTTGGCGAGGTCTAACGGACTGCGCGTCACCGGACGGCATTGCACTTTGCATCACAACCTGTAGCTGGTGCCTCCATTCCGAGTGCATGCGCTTGTTAGGCATAGTGCAGCCGAAATAATTAAGTCATCCATTCGGTAGCAACCAACCTTGAATTACCGCCTTCACAACCTTGAGATATTTGTTGTCCACGATAAATTCGTCAATGGCCGTATTACTTCCCTCTTTTAGTGCAGCAATTGCTCGTTGTTTGAGATCAGGCTTTGTCGCAATATTAACATAAGTTATTTTATCAACTTCAGTTGCAGTTGGATTGGTTTTTTCAAGCTGTTTTAGGAGTTCTTGAATCTCAGCAGCAGCTTCTGCAAGAGTTTTGTCTTCATCAGTACTATTATTAAAAGAATTGTCTACTTTAGAATGATTGACAATCGTAGAATCATTGATATTCTCAAACTTATCGCCCATAACTATATCCTGAAGAAAAAATTGAATTGCCTGAGTCGAGAAATGTCTTGTAGCTTGATCAGGATACTTGATTGAAGCTTCAATTTCCTTGACACCAGAATGTGTAATTGATGTTTCACCGATAAGGGTCACTTCCTCAAGTAAATCCTCATCTAGCAAGTAATTAAATGCTGACTCTGCTTCTTCTTGTGGCATCCTTTCCTGCTCGACAAGATATTTGAGAACATCTCTTCTATTTAAAGTTGAATTTCTTTGATCTCCAACTCCGTCATAGAAAAGCTTTAAAACTCGGTATCGATCACTTTCTTTTTTAGCAAGTTTCTCTTGATCGCTCATTTACAACAAAGCCTTTAACACATTAGTAAATTGGCATCAGCCTAACGGATTAGTCTTTGTCGGGCGGCAATCCTTTTTAAAACTCAACCCTAGCGCAACGATTTGTTCCGTTGCAGGACCTGGTTAGGCAACTCAAGCAACCTATTAAACACGCGATTATGGACGGCAATTCCAACAAAAACCTGTGTTTCCTCTAGCTCCTTTGACCGTTAGTCCAGTTGGACTACGCTGAATTATAGAGGCTGGATCACCATCAATTTCAACCGCCGGTTCAATAGCAATGGTTGTACGGATTCCATCAGACCACTTAAGCTGATAGGTACCATTCTTATAGTTATAAATAGTACATGGATCGTTAACAATATCACCTTGACTGTTAATAGATAAGAATGTACAATACCCTCGGTAAGTTATTTTAGAATCTTTAACAAGACCAGCTTTAGCACTCGAAGATCTTGGAAAAACAGAAGAAGAAGGGGGATTTGTAGATACAAATGCGATTGATTTACATGTTGAAAGTTTAATGTTAGCTACACATTCCTCTGTCCGTTTCAATAGAAAATCAGCCATCTGCCAACTTGTTTGTGGATACCAATATCTTGCTGAACTACTATGTGCTAGAATGTAAGCCTCAGCGGTTTCTTTTAAGTTTTTCCCTACTGGATGTTGTCTAGCATCTGATGTCCTTAAGAATCTATCTAGCTTGATCTGGATATTGCGAGCTATTCTCCCATACTCTAGCCAAGAAACGCCAACATTGGTAACACTTCTAGTATCTTGTAATTCCTCCAATAGCTCTCTTGCTTGTGTAGATGATACAAATTGAGCCTGAGATTTTTGACTGTGCAAACTTATTAATACAAGAGATACTAGTAGCGTTAAAGCAATCCGCTTCATTTCTAGGGAACCTAGCGTAGATTTTCTTGGCTATATTATTTAGTATGCCCGTAGAAGCCAATAAACCTGACATTTGTTTAGATGGACTCTATTCACCTAACTATATGTAGACGGACAGCATCCACCCATATCGCCCTGTAGGCTATTTAGACGGATAACAGTCCACCCATATCCCCTAATTTGGCATATAGACGGATAGTTGTCCATCCATATCTCTGTTTTGGCTACATAGGCGGATAACATCCGCCTATATCGCTATCTTGGCTACATAGGCGGATAATTTCAGTGTTTTTTTCGGATGTCGCATTTGTTAACTCTTTTTACTATTAATGTCAATACCTGTGCATTTTTCTGAGTGTCTGGCATGGTTGAGCCGCCTAAAAAGATTGGATCAGTTGCGCGACGTCCTGCACCTTAAGCATTATTCTTACGGCACTGAAATAGTTTTTTCTACCGTCATATTCTCCACCAAGACATTGGCGGTTGCATTGATGCTGTACAAGCCAAACAATCTCGCTATTTACTCACTGTGCTTACCCATGAGGCAGCGATCGCCCCACTTGGCAAATAAAGCGACTCTTTGCAAAACAGCGTTCTATGCTTTGGCAAACTACATCAACCTGCCACGCCGGACTTTAATAAAAGAAATCTAGAACGATCGCCGCCTTAAAATCTAGCAAACATAAACTCTTGTACTTGGCTCAGTATCGGTAAAAAGGGCGCTGTTTTGAGCTTAATATTCAACGACTTTGCGAAAGGCTGAAGCAACTGAAACACCAACCCCGAACTAACCGAAATTTCCTTTGGTACAAAGCTGGCGCTGGCTAAAGTCTGCGCTACCGTCAAGGGCACCTTCCCCCACATTTCTTCTAGAGAAGGGAGTGGCTGAAACATCTCATGGCACAACACCATACCGCTCTGGACATCTACCATCAACAGAATGTAGGGGAAGTAAGGGCGATCGCCCTCACCTCGTACGGGTGCATGAAACATACACAGATCAATTTCAAGCTTAGAATTTTTCGGTTTAATCAGCTTCAGCTTCGCTAAGAGCTGCGGATCCATCAAAAGCTGAATGGAGGTCGGTTCTGGTGGAAGAACAGTCATCACCTGTTCTTCCCAAATTGCCGTATCCTTAGCGCTGGGCACTCGGACTAAATACTGCTCCGAGTCACTGGGGTCAAACAAATCGGGATCTGCCTTGAATCGCGGCGCAACCTCCGCCAATTGATGAAGGGCATGGGTCAAAAACCGAACCTCTTCAGCTTCTAAATGCCAGGGCATAAAGCCCGCTCTAAAGCTACGAAAGGTGGGCCATGCCTTTTTTCCCCTAAACTTTAGCCCTAGGGTTTTAATGAAGGCACGCTCTTGGTTTTGTAGTTCATCGCGATCTTCAAAAGAGAGCTGAAGTTGAGGAATCTCTAGCAGGCGATCCGGTGACATGTCCTCACTATTCTCCTCAAACTCCCAAAAGCCAAAGAGTCCCTTTGCGCCCAGATACAGGCTGACCGCAAAATGTTCGCCCCGTATACCCATAACGCTCACAAAGCCCAAATCACCCGTCTCAGGATTCTGAACCCCAAACACATCGGTTTCGACCATCCAAGTCCAAGGGGCAACGTCTTTAATGCGAATCGCTGCCTCGTAAAGATGCCGCCAGTCTTGAGTGCTTACAGCCAGTTTGGACATGAGCCTATCTCCGCTTTCGCTACAGTTTTGATCGGGTGAGATCGCCTGCCCTCCGTAATTTCCAGCCAGAACGTCTCAACTGTCAGGATAGCCCATACTGTTAAACGCGATCGCCCCTAAAAATGGCAAAGCTTAACGAATTTTTTGTTGATTTTGTGCGACCTTGGTTAAGAGATTCTTACCCAATCGTTTCTGACCCAGAGCCATGTCAAACCCTGCCATTGAATCCATCCTGAACGAGAAGCGTCTGTTTCAGCCCCCCGCTGAGCTATCTGCCCAGGCTGAAATCAAAAACTTTGCGGAGTACGAAGCACTCTACGCCAAGGCCAAAGCAGACCCCGCCGCATTTTGGGCTGAATTGGCAGAAACGGAACTGCATTGGTTTCAAAAGTGGGACACAGTTCTAGACTGGCAACCGCCTTTTGCTAAATGGTTTGTGGGCGGCAAGCTCAATATTTCCTACAACTGTCTGGATCGTCACCTCACCACTTGGCGCAAAAACAAAGCAGCCCTCATCTGGGAAGGGGAACCAGGAGACTCCCGCACCCTCACCTACGCCCAGCTTCACCGCGAAGTGTGTCAGATGGCGAACGTGCTCAAAGACTTAGGTGTACAGAAAGGCGATCGCGTTGGCATCTACATGCCCATGATTCCCGAAGCGGCGATCGCCATGTTGGCCTGTGCTCGCATTGGCGCAGTTCATGGGGTGGTCTTTGGTGGCTTTAGTGCAGAGGCATTGCGCGATCGCCTGGTGGATTCCGAGGCCAAAGTGGTGATCACCGCCGATGGTGGGTTCCGCAAAGATAAGGTTGTTGCGCTCAAGGAGCACGTTGATAGCGCCCTTGCCAATAACGCCGTCCCCTCTGTGAAAAATGTATTGGTGGTGCAGCGCACTAAAGAACCCATTGCCATGCAGGAGGGACGAGATCATTGGTGGCATGAGCTGAAAGCCACCGCCTCTGCCGACTGCCCCGCTGAGCCAATGGACAGCGAAGATATGCTGTTTATTCTCTACACCAGCGGCAGCACGGGTAAACCGAAGGGAGTCGTCCACACCACGGGTGGCTACAACCTTTACACCCACATGACCACCAAGTGGACGTTTGACCTCAAAGACACCGATGTCTATTGGTGTACCGCAGACGTGGGCTGGATTACAGGCCACAGCTACATTGTTTACGGCCCACTCTCCAATGGGGCAACGGCGGTGATGTACGAAGGCGTACCCCGTCCGTCGAACCCTGGCTGTTTTTGGGATGTGATTGAAAAGTATGGCGTGACCATTTTCTATACCGCCCCCACCGCCATCCGCACCTTCATCAAAATGGGCGAACAGCACCCCAATGCCCGCAATCTTTCATCGCTGCGCATTCTGGGCACCGTGGGTGAACCCATCAACCCCGAAGCCTGGATGTGGTATCACGCGGTGATTGGCAAAGAGCGCTGCCCCATTGTGGATACCTGGTGGCAAACGGAAACGGGTGGATTTATGATTACGCCCCTCGCCAGCGCCACGCCCACGAAACCAGGCTCGGCTTCACGCCCCTTCCCTGGCATTTTGGCGGATGTGGTGGATCTTGACGGCAACCCAGCGGCGGATAACGAGGGTGGCTATTTGGTCATTACCCATCCCTGGCCTAGTATGCTGCGGAACGTCTATGGCGATACGGATCGCTTTCGCAAGACCTACTGGGAACACATCCCACCCAAAGATGGCAAGTACCTCTACTTTGCGGGAGATGGTGCCCGTCGGGATGAGGATGGCTATTTCTGGATTATGGGTCGGGTGGATGATGTGATTAGTGTCTCTGGACACCGCCTGGGCACGATGGAAATTGAGTCAGCCCTCGTATCTCACCCCGCTGTGGCGGAAGCTGCTGTAGTGGGTCGTCCCGATGATTTGAAGGGAGAAGACATTTTTGCTTTTGTCACCCTAGAAGGAACCTATTCTGCCAGCGATGCCCTCAAGGATGAGCTGAAAAAACATGTGGTGGCGGAAATTGGGGCGATCGCCCGTCCTGGGGAAATCCGCTTTGCCGATGCGTTGCCTAAGACTCGCTCTGGCAAAATCATGCGGCGCTTGCTGCGAACCCTCGCCAGCGGTGCTGAGATTTCTGGTGATACTTCAACCCTAGAAGACCGTTCTGTGTTGGATGCATTGAGAAGTGATGCTTGATTGACGAGGCTTGGCGATCGCCAATTTTCAGCTTACGCCAGTGAGTGCAAGGGGTGCGATCACCCTTCTCCTATTGCGTCTCTCGATTCGTACTGGCGAGGTCTGTTTTTTCTATGATACGAGGACAGAATGACGATCGCACCCCTCCAAAAATGTGATCGCCTCTGCTTTTGCTATCAAGCCGTTTTGACCAGCAGGATCACCTGAATCAGTCCGGTGATTGAACTGATAATGATGGTGTAGAGAGGGTGATCGCTAAGATCCCGCTGTGGGGAAACTGGATTGAACGATGGGTGTAGGTCGCTTAATCACTCTCGGTAAAAATTGACCGTATACTTGAGAACAGGAACAATACAAACTTTGCGACGATGACTTCTCCATCGCTCTCACCTGCACCTCAGCCCCTCAAGGTTTTTTGTCTTATTCTCATCAAGATGAAGCCTTGAAAAATGAATTAATTGACCATTTGGCGACCCTGAAACGTCAGGGTAAAATCATGACTTGGCAAGATCGCGACATTGAAGCTGGGACTGAATGGGATACACAGATCAAACAACAACTTGAAGAGGCTGAGATTATTTTGCTGTTGATCAGCGCTCGGTCTATTAACTTACAACCAGAAGGCACTAGTGATTTTTCGAGAGATTGGTGATAGAGACTTCGAAGCCAAAGCCCTCAAAAATTTAGCAGAACTGCATAAAGCCCTAGGCAATATTGAGATGGCGCGACAGTATTGTCAGCAGGCGTTGGAACTAGCGACAGAGTTAGGCATTCCCATCGCGGCAGAGTGTGAAGCTCTGATGAAGAGTTTGGCTCAGGAAACTAAGGAGGCAGAGGTTGTCCAAGAAGAAATTTCTTAAGTCCGTTGACAGCATCCAACGTCAAATTGAAATTCACCATGCAAAAATTGCCAATGAACAGCGGACATTAGTTCCCGACAAAAACCTAATTATCCATTGGCAAAAAGAAATTTTAGGGTTACAGAGAAGTTTAGTCAGAGCAGAAAAACGATTGAGGCGCGGAAAATGATCTCCAGTATTCAACAACCCTTAAAGGTGAACTCCACTCTATCCACTCTCTTAACAGAGCTAGGAGAAGAATGTGAGAAAGTTGTCTTTTTACTCAGTCAACTCAAGTTAGCCAACTTGACCGATGATCAAAAAGGTGACATTCTTGCTGAACTCACAGGCTCTGTCTGCCATCTCAACGTTCATACGGAGCATTTACCGGAACTGATTGAAGATGAAATCCTCACCCTGCCTGATGATTTGGAGGATTGAGATGGTGCGGTCAGAAGGCCCCAGCGATTGAAATCGCGGCTACAAGAACGATGTACACCTTCGTGGACTTAAGAGTGGGCAAGGTTTACGTGGAATGAGGCGAAATTTTACGCAGCTTTATATGCATTTGGTTTGGGCAACTTGGGATCGGTTGCCGCTTATTACGCCCAACATCAAAGAACAGATTTACAACGTGATTTCCTATGAGTGTAATCAGTTGGGATGTAGTGTGGTGGCGATCGGTGGGATTGAGGATCATGCTCATCTTTTGGCGGGGTTTCCGGCAAATGTGGCGATTTCCGATTTGGTCAAACAAATCAAAGGCAGCTCTTCCCATTGCGTGATGAATCAGATGCAACCCAATACTGTTCGGATAGCCCATATACCTTGCACTCAGCCCCCCCAGCCCCCCAATTCTGGGGGGAGAAATCCAAAGTCTCGGGACATTTCCCCCAGAATTGGCTACGGTGTACACACAAGTCTGAAAAACATTAAAATCCTGCATTCGATCCCCCTTGCCCCCCTTAAAAAGGGGGGATCAACTCATATTCCTTCTCTACTCCCCCCTTTTTAAGGGGGGTTGGGGGGATC
>JANLSD010000071.1:0-13774 GCA_031362245.1 Acaryochloridaceae cyanobacterium OTE_25_metabat_464
GCAGAACCAGATTTAAGCGCCACACACCACAGCATTGAACGCCACCCAACACCACCACTAGAGCCAACACCGTGAACACCAACTACAGCCCCTACCCCGTCGCCTTAGCCGCCGCTGCTACTGAACTCACTTCAGCCCGTGCCCATCGCTTCTATGCCATCCGATCGCAGCAAGACACCCAAGCCGTCATCTGTGCCGCCGTGACCGTAGGCTGCTGGGTTTATCAGATCGCCGCCCTTGCTTTTCAGCTTGGGAGTGCAGCCCGTCACCATTTCAGCGCTGTAGATGCCCCTGCCAGCGTTGTCACTTCACAGCAGCCTGTTCAACGGCGATCGCCCCTGGGATTGATGCCAGCATCCGCCCCTATCGCCTTGCTGCCTGCATCGTCTACCACTTCATCTACCACATCGGCACCCGCCCCTATCGCCTTGCTGCCTGCCTATGTCGAACCGAGGGCGATCACACAAACGCTACAGCCTTCACCCTTGCCAACGCCCACAGCTCAAGCTCTGCCCAAGCTGCCATCGCATAGCCTTAGCAAAACAGAGCTGATTATTCAGATTCAGCAGCGATCACCCCGCAAGGTTCAGGGGGTTTGGAAGATGCGGCGTGAGGCACTAGAACAGATTTATATAGGGGTTTGATGTTTGGGGGCATGCTAAACCCATAGCCCCCCGCCCCCTTCCATTGCCCTTCACAACTGGAGATATTTAACGTGAGCAGAAACGGTGAAGGCGCTAGGATTGATACCCCCGCCCTTCCATACACAAATTGGTAGACGAAAATCGAGATCACCAAAGCCACCGAACGACCGTCTACCCAACCATCAAAAAAGTGAATAAGTGGTAGAAAACTGGTAGACAGTTTTTTTAACTATTCCTGAAACCAAAGCCCGTGATGAGGATTGAACTCATGACCTCACCCTTACCAAGGGTGTGCTCTACCACTGAGCCACACGGGCAACGTAGGTATGGGCCGAGCTGGATTTGAACCAGCGTAGGCGTAGCCAGCGGATTTACAGTCCGCCCCCATTAACCACTCGGGCATCGACCCCAATTACCTTCCGGCTAACGAATATAACACAGAGTGATTTTCAAGCACAACCCTTTTGCAAGGATTGGTTGTTCCCAAGCCGTCCTCAGACTAAAAAATGGTTGAGCCTAATGTACAGACGCTCCATTCAGTCGTTACGATAAGGGCATCACTGACTCCTTCACTGCCCGCCGATCCATGACTCAGAACCTGACTCCTCAAGGGTTTAGCCACCCCGCCGAATGGACACACCATCGCGCCTGCTGGCTGGCCTTCCCCCATAACGCCTACGAATGGGGCAAACCGCTTGCTGCTGCTCAGAAAGAGTTTGTGGGGCTGTGTCAGGCGATCGCCGACGTTGCCCCCGCTACAGGCCAAGCCCGAGGCGAACAAATTGAGCTATTGACCGCCAACCTAGAGGTACTCAACCAGGCTCGGCATTGGCTAGCAGGCACCCCCGTCAACTTTCATCTCATCCCCCACGACGATATTTGGCTGAGGGACTGTGCGCCTATTTTTGTCAAAGATGCTGAGGGGGACGTATCCGCCGCAGTCTTTCGGTTTAATGTATGGGGCAACAAGTTTGCGTTGCCGTTAGATGAAAAAGTGGCGCTTCAGATTGCAAAGGGGACTGGTTTACCTGTCCTTGAGTATCCCTTTGTCTTGGAAGGTGGCTCCGTTGACACGGACGGAGAGGGAACCTGTCTCACCACTCGTCAGTGCCTATTGAACCCTAACCGAAATCCTGACCTGGATGAAGCCACGCTAGAGCAGTTTTTAAAGACGGCCCTCGGCTATCAAAAAATTCTGTGGCTCGATGATGGATTGCTTAATGACCATACCGATGGACACATCGACACCATTGCAAGATTTATTGCCCCAGGTGTGGTGATGTGTATGGCACCCCAAAGCGCAGATGACCCTAATGCAGAAACCCTAGAACGGATTGCCGAAACCCTTTCCACCTTTACCGATGCTCAGAGTCGATCGCTCAAGGTTGTGACGATTCCTTCGCCAGGGCGAGTGCTAGATGACGAAGGCCAAATTATGCCCGCCAGCTACGTCAATTTTTATATTGGCAACAGTACGGTGGTGGTGCCCACCTATAGCAGTGAGTTTGATGACGTGGCAGTGGCGGCGATCGCCACTCATTTCCCGACGCGCCGTACTATTGGGCGATCGGCCAGGGCCATTGTGACAGGGGGTGGTGCATTCCATTGCATTACCCAGCAGCAGCCCAGTTAGAATATCTGTGAAGTCAGGCGCTATCCATCATGTCCTCTAGAACTCTCACTGTTGCGGCAATTCAGCTTCAATTTACCGATGACCGAGACGCTAATCTTAAGCAAGTTATAGGCCGAATTCGGGAAGCTGCCGCAGCGGGGGCACAGGTGATTTTGCCTTCGGAGCTATTTGAAGGCCACTACTTTTGCCGTGAAGAACGCGAAGACTTCTTTGGGCGCGCTCATCCTGCCAAAGATCATCCAACGTTGATTCAATTTCAAGCCCTTGCCGCTGAATTAGGCGTTGTCATCCCTGTCTCCTTCTTTGAGAAAGCTGGCCCCGCCTACTACAACAGCGTGGCAGTCATCGACACCGATGGCGCAATCTTGGGAGTCTATCGCAAAAGCCATATCCCCGATGGCCCAGGCTATGAAGAAAAATACTATTTTCGCCCTGGCGATACCGGATTCCGCGTCTGGAAAACTCGTGTCGGAACCATTGGCGTCGGCATCTGTTGGGATCAGTGGTTCCCTGAATGCGCTCGTGCAATGGCGTTGATGGGCGCTGAAGTGCTGCTGTATCCCACGGCGATCGGGAGTGAACCCCAAGATGCTGAGCTAGATACCAAAGACCCTTGGCAACGGGCCATGATTGGTCATGCGGTCGCCAATGCCATTCCGGTGGTGGCAGCAAATCGCATTGGCCCTGAGGGTGAACTCACGTTTTATGGGCACTCGTTTATTGCTAACTTTCGCGGCGATAAGGTGGCGGAATTAGGACGTTCTGAGGAAGGGGTGATTACAGCGACCTTTGATTTGGATGCGATCGCTCAGTACAGAGCAGGGTTTGGGTTTTTCCGCGATCGCCGCCCTGACCTCTACAACATTCTGCTAAGCGCTGACGGACAGTAACGGAATAGAAGCGGCGGCGAAAGGGTCAACGATGACGGGCAGATACCCTGTGGTGGCTATCCCAGCGCGGGAGCTATGGCTATGGCAAAATCCAGCGGTGATCGCTTCGGTGCAGCGAGGGATTCAGTACACGACTTGGAAGGCTACACGACTTGGAAGGTTACTGAGGATAATTTCAGTACTATCACTCAGGTTCAGTCCTGTTGCAGTTGTTAGTCTTGGTGAAGGTTTCAAGTTGATGCTCCTACTGCTTCGGCAATATCAACCTGACGCCGTTGTCCCCAATTACAGAAAAAAGTTTATGGAGACAGATCTAAGCTCGACGGAACATCATATTTTACTCATTGAAGAGCAACAAGATCGCGTTATCTTGCTTGATTCTGAGCGCTACTTGATTGGTCGAAGTGATGCAAACGAAATTGTCTTAAACCGTGATCCCATCTCACGAGAGCACGCAATCCTTTTGAGAGTCCCCGTCTCAAATGAACAAAAGTTCATCTATCGCTTAATTGATGGGGATGCTGAAGGGAAACCCAGTACAAATGGAATCTTCGTGAACGGACAAAGACACCGTTCTTATGATCTTTTCAATGACGATGTCATTTCTTTTGCAGGTGTGGTCAATGCACTGTATATCAAAGCTTCCTTGAGTAAGCCTCAGCTATCAGAGTTTATGAAATGGATCGCATCTTGTCCCTCGACCTTCTTTGCCTCAGAAAGTTTTGCAGCGACGCAACTGGTGGAATCCTACTTATCAACAACTGACCCCACTACCATTATGTTGGGGAGGCTTTCCGCAGACTTAAGAGATACATTGACTCTGCGATAAACCTCATTCAGAAAGGCATTCGTCGCTAAGCAATCATTACCATTGCAAGAGTTTCAGCATATTTTGGATGCTTTGATATGGCGTTGCTGGGTTGATGCTGGTAGGGTCTTGAGCCATCGCTGTGCTCAAAAGACCTTCGGCTTTCTTGAAATCCTCAGTAGCGCCTGAAAAGTCCTTGAGAGATTGTTTTGCTATTCCACGAGTTTGGACTGCATCGACGTAATTGGGCTTAAAGACTGATTATGGGATCATTTGGATCTATCTCTAGGAAAAAATGGGGCGATCTCGAACTAAGCCCAAGAACGCTCCCATCAATCTTTAAAACCAGCAACGATTTCAGTTGCTAAAGCCTTTACCAAATTCCATTCCCATTGGGCTGAGAAACGGGAGTGGCAATAGAACCGCTTTGAATGGGCGTGGGGACAGCTTCATCGACCGACGCCTGATCGGTCTCTGTTGGTGCCGCATCCAAAAAATCTGCCATATTGACATAGAGCTGAGGTGCGCTCTCATTGAGCACCAACCCAGGTGCCCGATCTCTGATGCTCAGTAAATTCTGGAGTGTGCGCCCAGGATCACTATCAGACTTCAAGGTGAATAGTACGCCAGTGCAAGGGCCATTTTCTTGCTGAGCCGCACAAATGACAGGCTGATGATTGACGGTGCCCGTTGTCAAATAGTTAAGCGTTCCATCTTGATAGAACGTTTGAAATTTTTCTGACACAATCTGGCAGCGTTTTTCTGGCGTGTAGGTTTCCCCCAAGGTTGAAACCCAATGAATGATCGACACAGCGCCACGAGAGGTTTCAGCCATTGTGGTGGGCACGTTTTTGCTGTGACCACAGTAAAACTTACTTCCGGTTGTGTCAGCACGCACGGAAGGAAGGTCGGCAACCAAACAAAGCAATAGTGACATTGAAACCGTCGAGATTGAAAACGTCGATAGGAGGAGTGATTGCTTCATAACGACTTCATTTTTATATCTGGATAAAAACTCGTAACGTCTTAATATTGCTTAGACCGCGTCAGGCACAATCTTCACAGAGATCATTTTGTCGCCTTGACGAATGGCGTTGACCACATCCATATCTTCGGTTTGACCAAAGACAGTATGTACGCCATCCAAGTGTCTTTGGGGAGAGTGACAAATAAAGAACTGGCTGCCACCCGTGTCTTTGCCTGCGTGGGCCATGGATAGCGTACCTGCAACATGTTTGTTGGGGTTGATTTCGCACTTAATTTTGTAGCCTGGGCCACCCGCTCCGGTGCCATTAGGGCAACCACCCTGAACCATAAAATCAGAAATCACACGGTGAAAGCCAAGGCCATCGTAGAAGCCTTTTTCAGAAAGGTCAACAAAGTTTTTGACGGTGTTGGGTGCATCGGCATCAAAAAACTGGATATTAATGGTGCCCTTGTTGGTTTCAATGATTGCGCGAGTCACAGGTACGGCCTTTTTGAAGGTTTACGTATGTAATTATACCGCCTGCTTTGCGAGAGGCTGGACTGAGACACACATAAAGATCCGTCGCAAAAGTGTTCAAAGACTCATCCATCCGGTAAGCTGATTGGAGCAATCGGTTCTGACGGGGAACAGCCGTTGGAGGAAACAGGGAAAGAGCAGTGTAATTCTGCCGCTGTCCCGCAACTGTAATTGAGGCGTTTAGGCTATCGCCACCCTCAAAAGCCAGGATGCCTGCCGAGCACTTTATACTCTAGTCTTATCTGCGAGGTTCAGAATGACGGCTCAATCTCCTAGCTCTGTTTCAGTCCAGCGTCGCGCCACAGGTTGGACGCTTTCGGTTCCGGTACAATCCGCGCTCTATCTTTCGCTGTCTGGGTTGACAATCTGGACGGTCTTTTTCACCACCTATCCGCCAATTCACGATGCGGTGCATTCTCTGCGCCACCATACTGGGCTTGTGAGCTGTCACTAAGGGCTAATTCAGCCTCACTGTGTCGTAATTGTCCTGGATAAAACGATGTCAAAATTAAAGCGTTTTACGCTCACTAGTGCGGTTTGCCTGGTGGGGATTATTTTATATGGCTGGATTGGCCTGTCTCAATTGTCTCAGCCATCTATACAGCTCACAACCAGTCCAGTTCTGAGCCAGATTAAGCCGTTTGAAGCGGAAGCTGACGAGCCTCAGGCTCCTTCGCAACTCACGCTTCAGGCGAGTGATCGCGCGGGTCACGCACTCAAGAACGCTAGAATTCACCTGACCTTGCTGACCCCGCCCAAAACCCCTTGGTTCACGACGGATTTCCCAATTGTAGAAGGCACCACGCTCCTCGACATGGAGACTCTCGCGCCCAATGGTAAGCTAACGCTTCAGCAAATGCTGCCCATTCGCGGAGATTACAGATTACGGGTGAACGTTACGCCTACGGTGGCCAATGCGTTTGCACCCATTCAAGAAACCCTAAACCTATCGGTGTCTGAGAACTGGGTTAAGTATCGCAACTTAGGCATTTTGGCAGCTATTTTATTTGCAGTCGGGCTTGGCGGCGGCTGGGTGATTGGCAACAGGCAAAAGATTCAGCCTGGAGAGATTGCGCCGCAGCGGGTTAGGCTGTTGCTGAGTGGCGTTACGGTGGTGGCGATCGCCGCTCTCCTCTTCGTCAACGTCAGTGCGGAATTTGCCCAATCCCACGGTTCGATGGCAATGTCCCACGAGACAGAGGAAGCCCCGCTATCCGATAAACCTGCCAAGCTGAATACTCAGGGACTAGCGGTAGAGCTGTCAGGGGATTCGAGCGCGATGGTAGGACAACCTGCCAAATTACAGGTCAGTGTGGTGGATACTAAGACAAATCAACCTGTGACGGAAGTGACGCTGAAGGTGACTGCCACTCAGCTTGAACATCATTGGGGTACGTTTGCCTATCAGGGCATTCCAGACCGCAACGGCACCTTTGCATGGCAGCAGCAGTTCTTTGATGGTGCGCCCCATCGGATTGAGGTTGAAGTTGCGCCCCAAGCGAAGGCAACACGACAATTTAAGCCGTTTCAGGTTGCTCAGAATGTATCGGTAGAAGGCGTTGCGCCTCCGCTACAGGTGCGGTTGATTGCGCTGGCTTACTTCACGGGGCTAGTTGGGCTTGGACTATTGCTGGGATTGGGACTCCAACGGCGACGTAAGCAGTCGCTCAGACTGACTTAAATCATCCTCTCCCCCGATCCCTCTCCCACAAAGGGCGAGGGGAGAACTATTTAATTTTCTTTCCTTTTTAGAGAACGTTATGGCAGCTAAAATTCCCGTCACAGTCATTACCGGATTTTTGGGAAGTGGCAAAACCACCCTGATTCGGCAGCAGCTTCAAAATAATCAAGGTCGCCGCATTGCAGTTCTGGTCAATGAGTTTGGCGAAATTGGTATCGATGGGGATCTGCTGAGATCTTGCCAGGTTTGTGATGAAGAGGGTCAGCCCCTTCCCAATCAAGAGATGCCCAATATTGTGGAACTCACCAATGGCTGTCTTTGCTGCACAGTGCAGGAAGAATTTCTGCCCACGATGCAGGAACTGCTGAAACGCCGCGACCAGATTGACTGCATCTTAATTGAAACCTCTGGGCTAGCCTTACCCAAGCCCCTGATCCAAGCCTTTCGCTGGGACGAGATCCGCACAGGTGCCACGGTGGATGGCGTGATTACGGTGGTGGACTGCGAAGCCGTTTCTACGGGCAAACTGGCGGCGGATCTGGATGCCCTCAATGCGCAGCGCGCAGCGGATCCAAATTTAGATCATGAATCTCCCCTTGAGGAGCTGTTTGAGGATCAGTTGGCCTGTGCCGATCTGGTGCTGTTGACGAAGGCGGATTGTGTGGACAGTCAGACCCAGGCAGCAGTGCGATCGCGCATCCAGCAAAAACTTCGACCTGGGGTCAAGATTATCCCCTGTCAAGATGGAAAAATCAGCTCAGAAATTCTGCTGGGCTTTAATGCTGCGGTGGAGGACAACTTAGAGGCTCGCCCCAGCCACCACGACACAGAAGAAGAGCACGATCATGATGATGACATCCTCTCTGTACCAATCGTTTCAGCTCAGGCACTCGACCCGCAGGCGCTGGTGCTGAAGCTCAAACGTCTTATTGCGGAGCAGGATATTTATCGCATTAAGGGGTTTGTGAATGTGGCAAACAAGCCGATGCGGATGGTGCTGCAAGGGGTGGGCGATCGCCTGGAAACTTCCTACGACCGTCCTTGGCGAGCCGATGAACCACGCGAAACGCGCTTGGTCTTTATTGGGCGTGATTTAGATGCGGCACAAATTTCTGCGGCAATTCACGCTTGAGGTAGGAGTATAGAGGGACGCTTTATTTCTCAGTTGCAATAATGTGCAAGTCAATATGCTGACGGTGGATCAGCCGCATGAGGCGCTGGGTAAAAGAACCTTTAAGCAGGTGTTTCCAGCGCGACTGCTGACTTTCGCCGATGATGATTTGCGTGATGTGCTGGGTGGCAGCTACCTCGGCGATCGCACTGGGCACATCACTCTTTCTGACCCGTAAAAATTCACCGCCAAATTCTTTGCATAGCTTTTCACAGGTCTCGACATGAAGGCTTTCTTGTTTCGAGAGAAAGCGATCAGAGGCATCCACAAAGATCGCATACAGTGGCGCGTTCATATAGTTTGAAAGACGTGCCCCTCGCCGCAAAAGCTGAACTGAATTGGGATAGGTGGAGAGACAGACCAGCACACGCTCATGGATGTGACAGATCTGTCCAGTCAGGGGGAGATCGTTGGCTTCGTCTTCAACGGTGTCTGCAACTTCTCTGAGGGCCAGTTCTCTTAAGGCAATGAGGTTGCGGCGTTGAAAAAAGTTTTCTAAAGACTGCTGAATTTTGTTAGGGGCATAGATTTTGCCCTCTAGTAATCGCTGTTCTAAGGTTTCTGGCGTTACGTCTACTACCACCACTTGGTCAGCGGTTTCTAAAAGGCGATCGGGGATGCGCTCTCGCACGACAACGCCTGTAATTCTTGCCACGAGGTCATTAAGGCTTTCTAGGTGCTGAATATTGACGGTGGAGTACACATCAATTCCGGCATTAAGAATAATCTCAACGTCCTGGTAGCGTTTTTCGCGTTGGGAGCCAGGGACATTGGTGTGGGCGAGTTCGTCTACTAGGGCGAGTTGAGGCGATCGCCCTAGTATGCCTTCAGTATCCATTTCAAGCAGTCCCAGTTCTCCGAGGGTGGTTCTGGGGATAAGTTCAAGTCCTTCTGCTTTCGCGGCGGTTTCTTTACGTCCGTGGGTTTCTAGTACCCCAATAACGACATCGATTCCTGCCTGTTTAAGCAGATGGGCTTCTTCGAGCATTTTGTAGGTTTTACCCACACCAGGAGCCATGCCGATGAAGATTTTGTGCTTGCCACGGCGGAATGTTTGGGGATAGAGCCGATCAGCAGATGGATGATGCATGGTTTGCTTCGTTATGGACTGGAGTTAGTGGCATTTTTTCATGCCAGAAGAGTTGACGTAATCGAACTATTTACGGTGATTTTGCGGTTTGATTTGCTGTTGTGGGCATGGAGAAGGGTACATTAAAAGAGATTTAACCCGTATTGGCAATAGAGAAATCTACCAGCCATACTTAAGTCGTGTGTTGAAGGGAGTTAGCTTTTGTTTTCGATTGGAGATTGAAGGGTTCCTGTTGTAGACCCTGTTGGACAAACTAAATCTGCCCTTTTAAATGAGCTTTCAAGTGTAATGCTGGCTGAATTGCCTTCAGCCCTTGGCTTTCCTTGGTCGCACATCCTTAGTATTACTGATCCAGACTGGCAACAAGTCGTTAAGATCTCCTATGATGGTAGTATTAAGGGGCTTATAAGATATGAAATGCAGCCTCAGCCTGAAGTCGATCATCCTGACGATATTCAAGGGTTAGATCATCAACTTCTTAACATTTTGCATCTTGAGACTGTGCAAGGTGCGGCAAGGATCATTGAACCCCTTGGACAATGGCTTATCTGGTATGCAGCCAAAGCAGCCTTGCAATATTGCTCTGGGACTAGGACAGGTATCTTTCTCGGTCTGATTGCAATACCCTCTGCCAGGGCATACTATATAAACAAAGTTGGGATGTCTTATGATGGATCTACTAAGTTCCCCGATGGGAGTGATGGATATGCCTTTTCATTCAACCAGCAACAGACAATCGATTTCTGTAGAAAGCACGAAGGTAAGCATGGACAACCAGTGCAAATCTGAAAGTACTGCTGTAGGTTACGTAGGTGTTACTTCCCGTCAGCAAGAAAAAGATTGGTTTTATAATAATTCTGGATTGACTAATCTATGGGGTTTAAGCAATTAGTTTGTGTCAAAAACTTTTTGAGTTAAGACCCTGACTATAAAGTCAGGGTCTTGTTTTATGGGGTGATCAGGCACATTTCACTCATTGCTTTAAAAAATAATGATGAAAATATCATGAACGTTTAGTTTGCATCCCATCCAGCGCAAGGTTCAGTTTTAAAACATTCACACCAGGCTCGCCAAAAGTGCCTAAGAATCTTCCATCCGTATTTTGCCGAATTAACGTTTCTAATTGTGGTGCCTGAAGGTTCCGCGCTTTTGCAACCCGCTGGATCTGGGCGATCGCCCCTTCAGGACTAATGTGTGGGTCTAGACTGGAGCCAGAGGTATAAACCAAGTCTGCTGTAGGTTTAACGCCTGCTTTTTGCAACCTAGGGATGTCTCCCTCAATCGCTTTTTTCGGGTCAACATCCACTTTCCCCTTAATTCGGTCTAGCAAAGCTGGGTTACTGGGCGCTAGGTTACTGGCCCCAGAGACACCTGTTTTAAGCACACCAGCATCGTCCTTTTTTGGGTCGGCAGTGCTGTAGCTGGTGGTGCTAGGGCGGCTGTTGAAATAGCGATCGCTGGTAAAGGGTTGACCAATTAAGGCAGAGCCAATCACCCGACCTTGCGCATTTTTAAGCAGGCTGCCGTTAGCCTGAAACGGAAACACAATTTGCCCAAAGGCAATCATCACAAAGGGATAAACAATCGCTGTAATCACCCAAAGCACGAGGGTAGATCGGACAGCTCGACTGGCTTCACGGGCAAGACTCATTAGAATTTCTCCGGTACAAACATGACAAAGAATAAGTAGATGGATAGAGAAACGGTGACTAGACCTAACCCCGCCAGCCAGTACGCCTGAACCTTAGATAAGTCGCCCCCCGTTGCGGCAAAGACGGCAGGAGCCAAAATTAGATTGAAACATAGCCCTAAAAACAGATAGCGCGGTAGCTCTTTGCGACGCCCTTCTTCCCAAATAATGGCGGCTGTTTCTAACACTGAACCAGGAGATTGAGGCAATAGAAGTCGTGGGCGAAAGAAATTGTGTTTCATAGCGATTTTTGTTTAGAGCAAGGCAAAAACAGAACGTTCTGTAGGGGTGCAAGGCTTGCGCCCTCTTCTACCTACGAAAACGGAATCAATACATCAATAATCTTGATGGCAATAAAAGGCGCAACCACCCCACCCACGCCGTAGATAAAAATATTGCGGCGTAGTAACTGATCGGCGCTCAGCGGTCGAAACTGAACCCCCTTTAGCGCCAACGGAATCAGCGCCGGAATAATGAGGGCGTTATAGATCAGCGCCGAAACGATCGCAGACTGCGGACTTTTTAGCCCCATAATATTTAGCGAGCCAATCCCCGCTGCTGCAAAGATCGTAGGGATAATGGCGAAGTATTTAGCGATATCATTGGCGATCGAAAAGGTCGTCAATGCACCCCGCGTAATCAAAAGCTGCTTGCCGATGGTGACTAAATCAATCAGCTTGGTGGGGTCAGAGTCTAAATCCACCATATTGGCGGCCTCTTTTGCGGCCTGGGTACCGGAGTTCATGGCAACGCCTACGTTGGCTTGGGCAAGCGCTGGGGCATCATTGGTGCCGTCCCCCGTCATCGCAACCAGTTTGCCTTCAGATTGCTCTTTGCGAATGACGGCAATTTTGTCTTCTGGGGTGGCTTCTGCGATAAAGTCATCTACCCCCGCTTCTTGGGCAATTACCGAGGCCGTAATGCGGTTATCACCTGTAAGCATGATGGTTTTCACCCCCATGCGACGGAGCTGGTCAAAGCGTTCTCGCAGCCCTGGCTTCACAATATCTTTGAGGTAAATCACGCCGTAGATGTCGTTATCTTGGCAGACGGCAAGGGGGGTGCCGCCTAATCGTGAGACTTTTTCGTAGGCTGCGTCTAGCTGGTCGGGGATTGTGCCACCGCGCGATCGCACAAAGCCCTTCACTGCATCCACCGCACCTTTTCGAGCTTCTTTACCATCGGGTAAGTTAGTGCCGCTCATGCGGGTTCTGGCAGAAAACTCCACCCCTTCGGCTTGTGCTGGATCAAAGGTCGTTTTTGCCTGATGCTCCTGTTCAGCAAGCAGCACGATAGACTTACCCTCTGGGGTTTCGTCAAAAATGCTGGCATCTAAAGCAATCTGCGCCACTTGCTCAACGCTGTGACCATTCACTGCAATGAACTCAGCAGCTAAGCGATTGCCAAGGGTGATGGTTCCTGTCTTATCAAGCACTAGGGTGTTAATGTCACCACAGGCTTCCACCGCACGGCCTGAAGTTGCAATCACGTTAAACTGCGCGACCCGATCCATCCCCGCAATGCCGATTGCACTCAGCAGCCCGCCGATGGTGGTGGGAATAAGCGCCACTAGCAGCGAAATCAGAATAGCGATTGTGGTGGGTGCCTGTACATAATTAGCGAGAGGCGACACCGTGGCAACCACAATCAAAAATACCTGTGTTAGTACCGTCAGCAACACCGTCAGGGCAATTTCGTTCGGGGTTTTGCTGCGCTCGGCTCCTTCTACGAGGGCAATCATCCGGTCAATAAAGCCTTGGCCTGGGTCAGAGGTGATATTGAGAATAAGCTCATCGGAAAGAATTCGCGTGCCGCCCGTTACCGAACTAGCAATATCAGTTCCTGGCTGCTTTAGCACCGGAGCCGATTCCCCTGTAATGGCAGATTCATCGACTGATGCCACGCCCTTAATGACCTCACCGTCAGCTGGAATCATGTCTCCCGCAATTACCTTCACCTGATCGCCACGCCGCAATTCGGTGGAGCTGATTTCTTGAATGGTGCCGTCGGGGAGAAGCTTACGGGCGATCGCCTCAGATCGAGTGGAGCGCAAAGAATCGGCCTGGGCTTTGCCGCGCCCTTCTGCAACCGCTTCGGCAAAGTTAGCAAACACCAGCGTAAAAAACAGAATCAGCGTAATTAATCCGTTGAGAATCCGCTGTTCTCCAGGATCCGCTTGGACGGTTCCAAATAGATTGGGATCTATTGTGACAAGCGCAGTCACAATGGTGCCCACCCACACGATAAACATCACGGGGTTTTTGACTGTCGTGCGCGGGTCGAGCTTAATAAACGCTTCGCGGACGGCCCTTTGATAGAGTCCGCTCATATTGGCTTTGGGCGTGTGTCTGCGAGTTTCCCGCTTCCCGCTAGGCATTCGAGGCGTTTTAAAGTCTTGTGGAGCTTGCATTGTTTATCCAATTCCTTTGGCAATTTGAAAGGCTTCGGCAATGGGGCCAAGGGCCAGAATGGGGAAGAAGGTCAGGGCACCCAGAATCAAAATTACGCCTCCGGTGACGCCGATAAAGAGTCCGGTGTCGGTGCGAAGGGTGCCTGTGGTCATGGGGACGGGCTGCTTACGAGACATACTGTCTGCCAACAGCAGCAGCGCCGTAATGGGGACATAGCGCCCCATTAGTAAACTAAAGCAGGTGCTCAGGTTC
>JANLSD010000079.1:0-1916 GCA_031362245.1 Acaryochloridaceae cyanobacterium OTE_25_metabat_464
ACTATTATTCAGTACCTGTCCCCCTAGCAGTTTTGTTTATGGCACCCAACACCCTTCCCCAGTATCCCCCCAATGAGGCAGCGGCTTGGCATACCCTTGAGGCCGAGAAAGCACTGCTGTTGTTAGAGAGCGATCGCACCAACGGCCTTGCTACAGCTCAAATTGCGGCGAGGGTAGAGCGATACGGCACCAATGAACTGGTTGAGGTGGCTGGGCGATCGGCCTTGCAAATTTTGGTCGATCAGTTCACCAACATCATGCTGCTGATGCTGATTGCAGTGGCCATTATTTCCGCCGCGATCGACATTCATCAAGGCATGACAGAAGGGAAATTTGTATTCCCTAAGGACGCTGTGGCCATTTTTGCGGTGGTGTTTCTGAATGGCGTTTTAGGCTACGTCCAGGAAAGTGGTGCCGAAAAGGCACTCGCTGCCCTCAAAACAATGGCAACCTCCAAGGTGCGTCTGCTGCGGGATGGGGCACTGAGCGAAGTGGATTCTAAGGATTTAGTGCCAGGGGATGTGATCCAGCTAGAGGCGGGCGTGAAAGTGCCTGCCGATGGTCGCATTTTAGAAGAAGCCAATCTTCAGGTGCGGGAAGCTGCCTTGACGGGGGAAGCCCATGCCGCAGAGAAACAGGCTGATATTTCACTGCCTGAGGATGCGCCTTTGGGCGATCGCATCAACTTAGTCTTCTCCGGTACCGAAGTGGTTCAGGGACGAGCCACGGTGTTGATCACAGGCACTGGAATGCAGACCGAACTGGGCAAAATAGCCTCGGCTCTTCAGTCCGTTGAGTCTGACCCAACTCCGCTCCAAAAACGGATGACCCAATTGGGTAACGTCCTGGTAGGAGGCTCTTTAATTCTGGTGGCCTTGATCATTATTGGGGGCACCCTTTATGACGTGAAGCTGTTTAGCCAACTGGTTCAAGTGTCTCTGAGTATGGCGGTTGCGGTGGTTCCAGAAGGCTTGCCTGCGGTGATTACGGTAACGTTGGCCTTGGGTACCCAGCGCATGGTGAAGCGCAATGCCCTCATTCGCAAGCTGCCTGCGGTGGAAACCCTAGGGTCTGTCACAACCATCTGCTCTGACAAAACGGGAACCCTGACCCAAAACAAAATGGTGGTGCAGGCGGTGCGAACAGCATCCCATACCCTGCGTGTGGATGGTGAGGGATATAGCCCCGAAGGACAGTTCTTTGAAGGGACTGCACCGGAGCCTATGGAGCCTTCGGATGAACTGCGATCGCTCCTTCAATCCTGCATCCTCTGCAATGATGCGGTGTTGCAAAAAGAAAACGGCGATTGGGTGATTTTAGGCGACCCAACGGAAGGCGCATTGCTGACCGTAGCGGGCAAAGCAGAACTCCGCAAAGATGACCAAGACTATCGGTTTCCTCGCGTTGCAGAAATTCCGTTTTCTTCAGAACGCAAGCGCATGAGCGTAATTGTGCAGGAAACTCAAGCGGGTGAGACACCTGCCGCCTTCAAACTCTATAGCAAAGGCTCTCCAGAACTGACCCTTGAGCGCTGTACCCATATTCAAACCGTAACCCAGGCCCAAGCGCTCACCCCTGAACTCCGCCAGAAAATTTTGGCCGACAATAATCAGCTTGCCAGCCAAGGTCTGCGGGTGTTGGGCTTTGCTCAAAAAGACCTGAGCGAATCGCCCCAAGAACATTCAACTGACGAAACCGAGCGATCGCTCACTTGGCTGGGTCTTGTCGGAATGCTTGATGCGCCCCGTCCCGAAGTTCGAGTGGCGGTTGCCAAATGCCGTGAGGCTGGCATTCGTCCGGTGATGATTACGGGAGACCATCAGTTGACCGCCCAAGCGATCGCCCAGGATCTTGGCATTTCATCTGTTGGGGATGAGTGTCTGACTGGGCAACAGCTTCAGAAGATGTCCCAAGCA
>JANLSD010000081.1:0-11334 GCA_031362245.1 Acaryochloridaceae cyanobacterium OTE_25_metabat_464
CCCGCAATACCCAAATATAACGTAAACCCCGCGTTTCCCTAAAGAAGCGCGGGGTTTACCGAGTCAAACTCTACTTAATTAGCTTAGGGTATTGATAGCGTAATCGATGTAGGAATTGGCTTCAGTTGCCGAATCGCCTGAAAGGCCGTGGTTGGCCTTAATATATTTGAGAGCTTCAACATACCAGCTAGGGGAGAGTTCAAACGTGCTGTTGATCTCCGCCAACCCAGCAACGAGATAATCATCCATCGGCCCAGTGCCACCTGCAACTAGACAGTAAGTGATCATGCGGAGATAGTAACCGATATCACGCGCACATTTAGCCTTACCTGTAGGAGTAGAAGCATAATTTGCGCCTTGCATGGAAGTCGTGTAGGGAAACTTAGAATAAACAGCAGAAGCCGCACCCTCAGCCAGCGCCGCAGACTTAGCAGAGAGGGCTTTTGCCGCTTGAAGACTAGGAGCAGCCTGCCGAAAGCGGCCAAAAGCAACTTGTAGCTCAGTACTGCTGAGGAAGCGACCTTGAGAATCAGCAGCCGACACAGCCTCAGTCAAAGGAGTTTTCATAGTATAAAGATCTCACAAAAAAGGTGAACAAAAAAAGAACAACTAACCAACAGCAGAAGCCGCACGGTCAAAATAAGTCGCAACCTCAGCCATCAGGGCACTGCAATCACCTTGGGTAATGCCAGCCTTGTCATTCGCGATCGCAATAGCCGCTTCCTTCATCTTGCCAACGCCAGTTGCAACCGAAGAACCAGGCGTGCCGAGAGCCAAATAAGTTTCGCGTAGACCATTGAGACAACGGTCATCAAGCACACTTGCATCACCCGCAAAAATCGCGTAAGTGACATAGCGAAGAATAATTTCCATATCGCGCAAACAAGCAGCCATACGACGGCTCGTGTAAGCATTCCCACCGGGAGCGATCAACTGAGGCTGCTCCGCAAACAAAGCACGTGCTGCATTCGCAACAATCGCAGAAGCATTGCCCGTAATGCGGTTAACAGTATCAATGCGCTTGCTGCCATCAGCAACCATCGCCGCCAAAGCATCCAGTTGAGAATCGCTAATGTACTCACCCCGAGCATCAGCCTGGGCAACAACCTTTGCAAATGCGTCTAACATGTCATGAGTCTCCTAAAGGCATAGATAATGAGCAAACTCAAACCAATCAGAGCATCAAACATCTGAGAGTCTGAGGGAAGAGAGATCAACCAAACAACAATCGATTAATATCTGATAAACGTCATAACACCCCGAACGAACTGTTAAATTCCGTAAAGAATGAAACAAATTTAAACCTATGTGTTAAAGCCTTAATGCCTTGGGGGGTGGGAGTTTCAGAAAAATCGAGAACCGTTGTCAAACCTCTATATGAATCACTTTATACAGATTTTGACCTCAAAACACACTTCCCCCCTTCGGAGCTGTCATTTTTTAACATAACGCAATAATTTTGTCATAAAAGCCCCCAAAGCCCTGGACCCACCCCAACAATCGAATCAGAACGCAACGCATATGCCCCCGGCACCCCCCCGCCTTGAAATTATCGAAACCTACCGCCAGCGAATCGCCCACCGCAAACACCAACGCCTTTCTAGCCAAGAGCTTGCCGACCTCATCACCGGCTTCATCGAAACCCTCACCCACCTCACCAGCGAAACCGCCATCCAACAGCAGTGTCAAGCCGAAATAAAACTCCTAGAAGAAGGCTACCCCCAAATCACCCTCGCCACCAAATACCTCGCCAAATACCGTAAAGCCATCGAAACCGCCATCGCCCTTGGCAGCCTAAAACTAACCCCCACCAATAGCCATCAATACCAACACCAGCAGCGCATCACCGGCATCCAAACCACCCGCACCCAACATTTCGCCCTCACCCACCTCAAATACACCCCAGAAATCTACGAAACCTTAGACAAACGCCAATCCCAGACCAACCGCACCAAACAACTAAACCTTCGCCCCGTCCCCCTTGCGCGCTACCTCCAGACCCTAGAGACCCTACTCACCCACCAAAGCCCCCTCGAAGCCAGAACCAAAGCCATCGCCATCGCCGGACTCACCGGACGCCGTATCGGCGAAGTCCTAGCACGAGGCACCTTCACCCTCACCGACCACCCCCACCTCCTATACTTCGAAGGCCAACAAAAAAGCCAACCCAAAACCCAAAACCCAAAAGAACGTCTCGGGTATAACATCATCACCCTCATCCCCGCCATCGACCTATTAAAACAAATTCAACAATTCCGGCAACACCCAGACATCCAACCCATCAGCACCTTAGAAGGAGAACCCCTCAAAACCGCCATCAACCAACTTGACGTCCAAATCAATCGCCAATGCGATCGCCACCTCGGTCAAACCGGCATCGTCCCCTCCCTCCAAGGCAAAAAAACCGTCACCGTCCATAACCTCAGAAGCCTGTGGGGCGCGATCGCCACCCACCTTTTTTGTCCAGACCATTATCATGAATATGCCTTTCTCCAGCATTACCTAGGCCATGTCCTAGACTCAGCCGCCACCGGCAACTACTTTCGCTACCAGCTCACCGACCCCCAGGGAAACCTCCTTCGAGAAAAAGGCATCCTCCTAACTCAAATTGGAGCACTACCATTAATAGAAGAAGAACCTCTAATAGAAGAACCTCTAATAGAAGAACCCCCCGAACAAGAACACCCAACCCCCTTGCTCGACCTATTGTCTCAAGACCCAGCCAGCATGACCTCCAAAGCCAAAGCCCAAGACCCAGCACCAGAGCTTACCCCCTCAAACGAACCAGCCCTGCTGCAACTGCGTACCGAATGGCAACAGACCCTAACGCAAAAGATTACAGCCCTGAGATCGGAACTAGAAACCCAGCTAGAGACCCAACTCACCCAACTGCGCCAAACCTCCAACACAGACGAACTGATATCGCGCATTGCAACATTAGAAACAGAGAACGCAACCCTCACGCAAAAACTAAAACAGGCCCAAGATAAACTTGATCGCTTTCGCCAACTCCTCAACGGCACCGATACACCCGAAATAGACCTCCAGCCTGACGCAAACCCAATCGATCAAACGGATCAGACCCAACCACCCCAACAGACTCAACAATCTCAACAGAGCAATGCGATCGCCCCAGATCGCCCATCCCAGATTAAACCTCGTGGCCCTCATCCCGGCAAAGCCTTTCAACGAGCCGAAGCCATCGTTCTCGCCATCAAAGATTGGAATCGGCTGTATCCATCCGAATCCTTCGCCATCAACGCAGGGATTCTAGAAACCGTCTTTAGAGTGCATCGCCAAGCCGTCAAAACCTTCTTTGAAGCCTACCAGAACGAACTGTGGGAGTATCACCAAGACATTGGCGTCGAAAGCCCCCGCTGGCATAACCGAGGCAAAGACACCCAAAAACTCAAAGCATTTGTCACCCAAAGCCTAGAGAACTGAGACCTTGCTATGAGACTTTGCCATGAGACTTTGCTATGAGACCTTGCCTGCATAACGGCTGACTTCATTGAACTCCACCCATCGCGTTACACTGGCAACAGAATTTATAGACTTTTAAGAAAAGGCAATTCAATAATCGGATGGATTTCAACCTGCTATCGAGCCTGCTGTCGGGCGAGCCATCAAGCGAGCTATTCATCCAGCCCATCCTGGGCCTAGGTTCCATCATTGGAGCCGAACTCGTGCGGGACCTTTATCACCTTGCCGGCCACTACTGGCAACCCCTGCAAGACATTCATAACCTGCATCACAAAGCCTATCGCCGCGACCTGTCCATGACCAGCCTTGACGCCTACAAAAAAGCGCAGTGGTATAACGACGTCCCCGAAGCCCTAGTCATGGTAGCCATCACCGCCCTCATCGCCGCCGCCGCTCAGATCTTTGGACTATGGCTGGGCATGTGGGTTGGCTGCTTGTACTCCATCGCCTTTTTAATACCTGCGATCGCCCGTTCCCAGGGCTACCTCCTCCAAACCGACCTTACCCATAAACCAGGCGATCTCATCGAAATCCCTTCCCAGTGGAGCGTCAATCGTACCTATCATTGGCGACATCACTTTGACCAAGGCAACGCCTACTTTTGTTCAACCATCCCACTTGTTGATAAAGCCCTCGGCACCAGCCTCTCCCTCAAAGGAAAAGTCATCGGCATCACCGGAGCTTCTGGTGCCCTAGGCCAAGCCCTCATCGAAACCTTATCTGTACAAGGTGCAAAAGTCGTCGCAATTACTACAAACAAAGATATTGATACAAGCACAAATCAAGATATACAATTAAACTCCGAAATTGAAATTGTATATTGGCAAATCGGAAACGAATCCGAACTCCAAGCACGGTTCAAAAACATTGATATATTGATCCTCAATCACGGCGTGAACGTCTACGGCGATCGCACCGCAACAGCCGTCCAAACCTCCTACGACGTCAACACCTTTTCCACCTTAAAACTAGCCGAACTGTTTTTAAGCACCGTCACTCGTTCTTCTCATCGGGCCATCAAAGAACTGTGGGTCAACACCTCAGAAGCAGAAGTCAACCCCGCCTTTAGCCCTCTTTATGAATTATCAAAGCGAACCCTAGGCGACCTCATCACATTACGACGCTTAGACGCACCCTGTATTATTCGCAAACTGATTCTGGGTCCCTTTAAGAGCCAACTTAACCCCTATGGCATCATGACCCCTCACTGGGTTGCAGTCGCGATCGTTGAACTGGCCAAACGAGACATTCGGGATGTGATTGTCACCATCAACCCCATCACCTATATCCTATTCCCCCTCAAAGAAATCTCTAAGTCCTTGTACTTCAAAATGTGTACAAGGACTTAGAGATTGATATACATCCAAAAGGCCCAAAGGTTTTTCGCCCTTAGCCGTTAGATACCTGTATCTTTTACTTCCCCATAGGCCCAGTCAATCCAAGGGAGTAAGGCTGCAATATCCGCCTGCTCGACCGTCGCGCCCGCCCAAATCCGAAGACCTGATGGTGCATCGCGATAAGACGCAATATCGTAAGCCACCTGTTCCGTCTCCAGCAACGCCACCAGCTTCTTAATTACCATTCCCTGCTCCTCCGCCGTCAGCGCGACAAACCAAGGATCGACGACTTTAAGACAAACAGAAGTATTAGAACGAGTGAGGGGTTCAACCGCCAAAAAATCCACCCACTCAGTCCCCTCAGCCCAATCTTCAATGGTTTTGAGATTAGACTGCGATCGCCCCACCAGCGCCGATAACCCACCCAAAGACTCAGCCCACTTCAGCCCATCCAACGCATCCTCCACACAGAGCATCGAAGGCGTATTGATTGTATCCCCCTCAAAAATAGAGCGATCCACCTTGCCACCCTTCGTAATCCGAAAGATCTTCGGCAACGGCCAACTTGGCGTGTAGCGCTCAAGCCGTTCAACCGCCCGTGGACTCAGCACCAGCATCCCGTGAGCCGCCTCACCGCCCATCACCTTCTGCCAAGACCACGTCACCACATCCAACTTGTCCCAGGGCATCTCCATTGCAAACACCGCAGAAGTTGCATCGGCGATCGTCAGCCCTTGCCGCCCATCGGGAATCCAATCCGCATTGGGGACTTTAACCCCAGACGTCGTCCCATTCCAAGTGAAAACCACATCGCGATCGCAATCCACCTGAGAAAAATCAGGCAAGACCCCGTAATCTGCCTTAAACGTGCGACAGTCGCTAAGTTTAAGTTGCTTCTGAACATCTGTAACCCAGCTTGATCCAAAACTTTCCCAAGCCACCATATCAACCCCTTGCTCGCCCAGCAAAGACCATAGCGCGAGTTCGACGGCCCCTGTGTCAGACGCAGGCACAATGCCACAGAGATAAGATTCAGGAATGCCAAGAATCGCCTTAGTGCGCGTGATGACCTCCTTAAGGCGATCTCGACCCAAACGAGAGCGGTGAGAGCGACCGAGGAGTGCATTGCTTAAGACATCAACACTCCAGCCTGGTCGTTTGGCACAAGGGCCAGAGGAAAAATTGGGACATTGAGGACGTTGGGTAGGCTTCACCATAACAAGATTTTCAAGAATTCAAAACAACGCAGAAGTCAGACTACTGATGGACTGTCACCACTGTAGCGGGTTCCGGTGTGACCCGTTGTCTGCCTGTCTTCAATGCGGGAGTGATTTTCAGCTACTGTCCTATTGGGCCTATGAGCAATGCGATCGCTGTAAGGGAATTCCAAAGAATAAAACATTCCAACATTATCCTGTTGTACAGAACCCATTTGAAATCTATTGCCCTATTCACAAGCCCTCTCCCTGCCTGGATTTCATGATTAGGAGGGCAATTGGCTACGATATAGTCCTACGGAGACACGTTAGGACATTTTGCTTAGGGACTTCCAAAGATTAAATCATTCCAACGTCATTCCGTCGTATATGAAATATCCACAAACCACTTTCCGAGATTTGGTAACCCATCGCGGTCTGGATTGGTGAGCCGTTGAAGTTGAGTTTCGACTTGAGCCATGGCTTTTTGGGTTAACTTCACGCCAGTCTGATAAGTCTTTGTGACCAGCGTAACCACCGGATGCTGTCCCATCCAAGTCATCGTCTGGGCAAAATTCACGACCGTCTCAATTTCATCGAGGATGTTTCCATTCCAATGGTTTTCAAGTATTCCCCAAACACGTTCAATAGGGTTGTATTTACTGTGATAGGGCGGATAATAGGCCAGTCGTAGATTGAGTTTGTGGGTATGAGCAAACTCAACCATGCGTTTCATGAATTGGGTGCGCCTAGACTGATTCTCTGGGCCATTATCCTGATTGATGAGCAGCGTTTGAATCTGGGTAAATCGTTCACGGTTATTGTTCCACCAGTCTTCGAGCATGTCCACCATAAAGTCACTGGTTACTTTTGAGGTCGCCAGATATAGAAACACCTCATCATGTTGCGGCAAGAAAATACCGTAGGGCGTAACCCTTGCCTTGTGATGAAAATCATGATCACAGCCTTGGGTATCTGCTCGACTTTTTCCCCCTCTAGAAAATGGGCCAATCTTAACGACCGCCTTGGCATCCAAGGATAGTCTTAAGACCGTTGGGTCTTGGTGGACTTCTTCCTTGACCATATCCAGTTGCTCGAAAATTGCATCTGTCACTGCTATTTTTTTTTCGGACGTGTCTTGCCTACTTTGCGGGGATCAGTTTAAGACGGGACAGCCTGTAGGGCAGGCTTTTTAGAGATTTTAGGTTTTAAGGTACGCCTTGCCCTAGGCAAATCACCCATATTGAGAACAATCGCTTCAAACAAATTAGGAAAAGGTTTACAAAAGAGTCGTTGTGCCGCAGTAGTGCCATCGAATCGTTTGAGGTCAAAATTATGAATGATGGTCAAGACCTTTAAGTCGGCTTCGGTAAAACCTCGACTGGCATGATGGAGCCTAGATAGATAGCCATTGCGACCCTCCACCGCAGAGGACGTGCGCTGAAACTTGGCACACCCAGATCGCCCAATCAATCCATTGCTGCTGTTGTGCGTGAGAATGGGAGTGGGTAAATCCATCATCAAGAAGACGCGCCTTTGCAAGTAGAGCGGCCTCAAGATAACCCTGTTTGAGTTGAGGTTGACGTGTTTTTTGTGCTTGCTGGTGCCAATAGACCCAAGGGAGGATAAACGTGAGCACCCATTGTTGGGTATCGGCATCTTGGGTTTGCTCACCAAGGGCTTGAATCGTCCAGACCCACCAAGCATGAAGCGTTGCCGACAAGTCTGGAATCTGTCTATGCCATCGTTTGAGTGCAGCTTGACTCTTCACAGTCCCATGGGTTTGACTCAGACGCTCCAAAGTCGCCAAGGACGGCTGCAATCGCTGCGGCAAGTCCAGTCCTAATTGAGATTGACAGGTATTGATGTCAAAGGGATGAATCGCTTGGCAAAGGGTATGTATAGCACTACGAGGTCTTTCCAGGACGTATTCTAGACAGAAAGAAAGCGGAAATAGAAGCACCCATGTCATTCTCCTATAGTGAAGATCTTCGTCAAAAAGCAATAACCGCAGTAGAGCGAGGAGAAAGGAAAACGAACGTCAGTCAAATGTTCAATATTAGTCGCAATACCCTAGACCTATGGCTCAAACGCCAAGAAGAGTTGGGCCACTGTCGAGCCATTACCCATTATCAGCAAGGATGCCATCA
Source organism: Acaryochloridaceae cyanobacterium OTE_25_metabat_464 (assembly GCA_031362245.1). Classification (GTDB taxonomy): domain Bacteria; phylum Cyanobacteriota; class Cyanobacteriia; order Thermosynechococcales; family Thermosynechococcaceae; genus JAAURS01. Next base: position 8,167 of record JANLSD010000081.1, read on the forward strand.
CAAAATCACAGACTGGGAGCGGTTTCGTGAATTTGCCAAACAGTATGGGGATAAAACCCAAAGCCAAATGGCAAAGTTGTGGGGAGATAACGTGACTCAACAAAATATCAGCGATGCTCTGCATAAAATTGGATACAGTCGAAAAAAAAACTTATGGGTACCAAGAACGCGATGAACTCCAGCGAGAAGCCTTTAAGGAGCGCTTGAAGACCGCCCTCCCTCATTACTCTCGTGTATGTAGACGAAGCAGGGACAGATAACCGAGAAGACTATGCCTATGGGTACTGTGAAGTTGGAGAACGCTACTATGCTCTTAAATCAGGCAAACGAACCAAACGTGTCAGTTGGGTTGCCGCACTCAAACAAAAAACTATTTTTGCACCGATGGCGTTTGACGGAACCTGCAATCGAGATTTATTTGAAATGTGGCTGGAGGTCTGCTTACTGCCACATTTGCAGATGGGGGATATTATTATCATCGATAATGCGAGTTTTCATTCCTCTCAAGCGATTGATGACATGGTTGCAGCAGCCGGATGTGAGATTTGGTATTTGCCCGCCTATTCTCCAGACTTAAACAAGATTGAAAATTGGTGGTTTGTGCTCAAGAACTGGATGAAACAACGCTGGGATGAATTTGATTGTTTCCGAGATTGTGTCGATGCTGCGTTTAAAGAATGTCCTAATGTGTCTACGTAGGGCTATATCTCAGGGATAGCCTTGGGGGATGAAGCTGCTTTGCGCTTTTGGCTCAGGGTTTGAAGCTGTTTTTGCAGTTGTGCTTGCTGACGGGCAATGGCGCTGCCCATCGATTTACTCAGGGCATACAGCAGATGAAACACATCCGGTAAACTGGTGCAAAATGACACAAACTTCGGGTTCTTGGCAGCTTTTGGTGATCCTCCAAAAAATCTTTCCAAAAAATGCCTTCAGTTTGCCAGAATAAATCGTTTACTCAGTAAGTCAAGTCCAGCACGACCGAACATTTGCCGTTTTAGCATTTTTAATCGGTTATTCTGGCCTTCCACTTGTCCATTACTGACCTCAAGCGTCACTCCAGCTTTTACGGCATCGTAGTCTTCTTTTAACCCATTAGAAAAACTCTGAAACTTCTTGTATATGGAGCTTTTAGCTTCTTCAAGCCAAGTATCTAGATTTTGAGGAAGCCGATGGCGTGCTAGATTGAGAAAGCCTTGAGCAAGGGTGATCGCTGGCGATAAAGCAGGATGTTCACTTAGACGCATCAATATTTTCCGTTCATCGGCATCAAGCTTCTCTTCAGGTCGCATTACGAGCCAAGCAGCTCGCCGCGCACTCAATGGAGGTAAGGGTGAGGTTATCAGCGGCAGCGCTGGTCCACGCCCTGGAAAGTCATGGTCATTGAGGGACTCTCGCGAGGGGCAAGGCTCTGACGGGCGCAATTGTCGAACATAGCGTGTCACAGTCCTATAGCTGCCTTTGTAGCCCTGTTCTTGAATCTCCTTATACAGTTCTTTACTCTGCTGATGCCCTTCACTCCAACGTTGCTGGAGATAGGGCTTATAGCGATCAAGCCGACTCCGGCCCTGTTGTGCATGAGGTTGACGTTCAGGAAAGCTAGGAGCTGCTAGGTAGGTATACACCGTGCGTTTTCCAATCCCGAGGTGATGAGCAATATCCTTAATCAGATACCCTTGTTGTCGTAAACGATGAGTTTGCTCATATTTGTCTAGCCGCTGGGTACGATTTTGCACTTTCTGGGATGTAAGCTCTTCAATGACCTCTGATTCAGGAATAACGAGAATTCTATCCTCTTGAAGCCCAGCAATATCAACGGCTTTAATGGCTGAGGATTCAGTCTTAAAAACCTTCTCTAACACCTCCTCTAAATTGTTTAATAGATGAAATCGGTCTGCCACCTGCACGGCATCGGGTGCGCCTTCACTCATTCCTCGCTTATAGGTCTTGGAACGATCCCGTGACATTATTTCAACGCCAGGATGCTCTTTGAGCCAATCGGCTAATGTCGGTTAACACGGTAAATGTCCTCGTTAACACAATAAATGTCCGCAACAAGAATGGCTACGATGTCATCTCAGTATTGCTTACAGCTTTTTTTGTAAAGCACCTAGAATTAACAGATTAGTTGTCCGAAAATTCATGCAAAAAATTAACACAATAAATGTCCGCAGTGAGAATGGCTAAGATTCTATTCCAGTATTAGTTACAGCTCTTTTTGTAAAGCATCTGAGATAGATAGACGGGGCATCCGAAGATTTGTACATCAAATTAACACAATAAATGTCCGCCTGCTGAGATAAGGTGATTAAGTCTGTTGGAAGCAGGATTGCCGATGACAATGACAGAAGCGGATGGCCTAGGGTCGATCACGACGGATGATGCCTTGATTTTGAGGGATGAATTCAAGGAAGCAGATGCTGAGGCAGTCAATGAACGAATGCGTTCGCTAAGTCCAGAGGAGCAAGCTCGGTTGATGGTTTTACAAGAATTGTTGGCAACAGCAAATCAACCAGGCTATGGAAAACGACAGCAAATGGTTGCGCAAAAGCTAGGGATAACAGTTCGTAGTGTCCGTCGCCTGGTGCGACGGCTACGCGAAGAGAAGATTGTTAGTGTGCTTCGACGGTCTCGCTCAGATCGAGGAGCCTTGCTAATTAGTGAAGAATGGCAGAAGTTTATTATTAAAACGTATAGAGAAGGGAATCGGAGCAGTCGTCAAATTAGTCCTGCGCAAGTGGCGGTGCGTGTGAAAGTGCGGGCGCAAGAGCTAGGGATGGAAGAATATCCAAGTCATATGACGGTCTATCGCATTTTGAATCCGCTGATCGATCAGGGGCAGCAATAAAAGCGATCGCTAGGATGGCGCGGAGATCGGCTGAAGCTCAAGACTCGTGAAGGGATGGAGATTGAGATCGAATGGTCGAATCAAGTGTGGCAAGTTGATCACACCTTGGCTGACGTTATGGTTGTAGACCAAGCTGGTGTATTGCTAGGACGACCGTGGTTAAGCATAGTCGTCGATACCTAGGGCTTGCTGAAAAAGCATAGAAGATAAGAGTTTCAGTGCATCTGAGCGAAAAAGGGGTTGAAAAGTGCAAGAGAAAAGGGAGAAAATGGTCAAAACCCTTGCATATGAGACGGCATGTATCGGATTTCACCTCCAGGCCA
>JANLSD010000088.1:0-7284 GCA_031362245.1 Acaryochloridaceae cyanobacterium OTE_25_metabat_464
CTGCTGTTCCATGCCAAGGATAACGGGGCTGACATTCTTGAAGACAATGCCGCTAATCGGATGAAGGGCTGGCAGCGGATTTCGCTCTTTGGGTTTTACTTTCGGCCCAATGCCCTAGACATTGTGGCGTTGCCTCAGGCGGTGAGAGAGGCTGGGCGGGCGGGCGATCGCACCCGTAAGGCATACTTTGGCCTTTACCCCTTTAAGTGGAAACCCGACTGGCAGCATTCCTTTGAAGCCCTTCGAGGGGATGGTAGACCCTTTGTGGCCCCCATTTTGCAGACGTTGATTTTAAACCGCGCCCCCCAAGAAACCCTGGACTGGGCCTACCGAGTGGCAAGCTGGAATTTTCAGCGAATTATCCCCTGTCATTTTGATGCCCCCATTACCGCAGGGCCACAGCAGTTTTTGAGCGCCTTCACGTTTCTGAAACAGCAACCCTCGGAGGAAGATTTTAGCAACGGCGGCATGCTGCCAGATGACGACTTTGCACTCCTCAAAGAAATCGAGCAAGGACTGATCAAGCTGGGCATTACGCCACCCCCGAAGGCACGGATTTAGGTTTAGAGTAAGTAGGGATCGTTCATTCAATCAAGGGATCAGTAGGGGCAGATTTAGCCAGTACTGCATCTACATCTATCCATAAAGTTCAGTCAAAACCTGCCCTTGCGATCAATAAGAGGTGACTGGATCTTTGCGCTCAAAAGCTGCAGGTAAACGTTAAATCGCATTCTTCACAATTGGGTATCAATGAGTCAGCCTGAGCCTAATCCACAGCCACAAACCAGCGCCGATCTGATATCCACCCTCAAGCTGGGCTTCGCTATCCTTGCTATCTCCAGCGCTCCCATTTTTATTCGCTTCAGCGAGACGGGCCTTGGTCCCAATGGAACGGTCTTTAATCGTCTCTTTATTTTTGTACTGGTGTTTGGCTCCATCCAGTCCGCCCGTCTGGGGCTAACGCCCCGTGGGTCTAAACCGAGCGGGGCAGAACCCATCACGCCACAGTTCTGGGCATTACTTTTAGGGGTTGGCATCATATCGGTCTTTTCCTTGGGCCTATGGGCAACTTCTTTGGTTTACATTAGCGTGGCCAAATCCATGCTCCTCAATAACCTCACGCCCATCTTCACTACCCTAGGAAGCTGGCTGTTGTTTAGAAAGCGGTTTGACAATCGGTTTTTGATTGGGATGGTGATTGCACTTGTGGGGGCGATCGCCCTGGGTGCCGAAGACCTACAGAGCGTTGACAGCAATCTCTTAGGGGATGGGTTTGCGCTATTGTCAGCGGTGTTTTTGGCGGCTTACCTGATGATGGTAGAAAAACTCCGCACGCGATTTTCAGCAACCACAATTTTACTAAGCCGGGCGATCGTGGGGAGTATGGTGCTGTTGCCGTTGACTTGGTTTACGGAAGGACATGTGTTTCCCACCACCACAACCGTATGGGGTGCGGTGATTGCCTTAGGCATTATCTGCGAAGGGTTTGGACAGCGGCTTCTAGCCGATAGTATGAGCCACTTTTCCTGTAGCTTTATTGCCCTGGTGTTGCTGTTGGAACCTGTCCTGAGCACCATTCTGGCCTGGATTATTTTTGCAGAGCAGCTCGGCCCTGTGACCTGGATTGGATTTGCTGTGGTGCTCACCGGAATTTATCTTGCCACGTCTAGCCCTTCAACGGAGAAAGAGTCCATTCCGGTGACAGCTCCGGTGAATGAGTTTAGTTAATGGGTTCAGCTAATGGGGTGCGATCGCATCCGACAAATCTCGTAAGTCCTCTGCGCTTGAATTCTAGGTCGAGAATCCCGAACCACACAGTACGCATTTCTAGCTGCTGCGCCCTTCTGTCACACCCCTACAATAGGAACAATAGGATTGATAGCCAAAGGATTCAAGCATTCAATCTGTCAGACATTCAACCTGTCAAACATTCAACCTGTTATTCTTCATCCCTGATTGAGGCGCAGAACCGATTATGAATCAGATTAGAACCGTTGCACTGTTGGGTCTTTTGAGTGGACTCTTGATTGTCGCAAGCTCTGTAATCTTTGGGAGTGCCAATGGCTCCCTCATTGGTCTAGGACTCGCTGCCGTCATGAACCTTGGCTCCTGGTTTTACTCAGATAAAATTGCGCTGTCCGCCTACGGCGCTCAGCCCCTCTCACCAGAGTCTGCGCCTTCGATCTACCGCATGGTTGAGCGCCTATCCGAACGCGCCAATCTACCGATGCCTGGGGTCTATATCATTCCCAGTGATAGCATGAACGCCTTTGCCACAGGCCGTGACCCTTCCCATGCTGCTGTTGCGATGACGGAAGGCATTATCCGCCTGCTGCCAGAAGACGAACTAGAAGGCGTCGTCGCCCATGAGCTGACCCATATTGCCAATCGGGATACGCTGACCCAGACGGTAGCCGCTACCGTGGGTGGGGCGATCGCCTACCTCGGTCAGATGGCGTTCTTCTTTGGCGGTGGAAGCCGAGACAACAATCAAGGGCCAAACCCAATCGTTTACATGCTTACCCTGATTGTGGCTCCCATCGCAGCTACCGTCATTCAGCTTGGCATTTCACGCACCCGTGAGTATTCTGCCGACGCCGGAGCCGCCCGTATTACTGGAAACCCCAGAGCCTTAGCTAAAGCACTCCAACGTTTAGAATCTTCCGCAACACAACAGCCCCTTGAAGGTAGCCCAGCCTTTGCTCCACTGCTGATTATTAACCCAATGCCCAAAAATCTGATGCGGAGTCTATTCTCAACTCATCCAGCTACAGAAGACCGGATCAAGAGACTCTTAGCGCTTGAATCTCAAGCTAGTGGTGCTGTTCAGTAATCAATGTAAGCTGAACCGCTGAGTCGATAAAACCTCTATCAGCTATAAAAAGCATTGCAGTTTTAACTGCAATGCTTTTTATTAAAGCGGCAAACCGCATTCCGAGGGGACAACGGAACAGTATGCTGGAGAGGTGATTAGGGTTTGCAATACCCATCACTGTTACATCAATGTTTCTTGTGGTTGTGATTTAGGGCTACATGACAGAAGTTTGGGAAATCGATTTCTACTCCCGTCCCATCTTGGATGAACAGGGAAAGAAACTATGGGAAGTCTTAATCTGTAACACCGATCGCACCTTTGAGTTTTCGCGCTACTGTGCAGGCTCCGAGGCCAACGCCCGCTGGCTTCAGGAAGCACTCACAGAGGCGATCGCCCTTTGGCAAACCCAGGGCAAATTAAGCGAGACCGCCAAACCCGAGAAAATTCGGCTTTTCCGGCGACCCATGACCGCCATTCTGACCCGAGCCTGTGAAGGCATCGGCATTCCAGCCCAGCAAAGCCGACGAGCCTATGCAATGGTGCAGTGGATCAGTGAGCGATCGCAGACCGTCTACCCAGAGCATCCAGGGTACCAGGCCAACATGACCCCACCCCCCAAATTTGAGGCAGCTCCAGCGCTTCCGCTCCCCGATGCCCTCACCGGAGAAGGCTGGGCCTTTGTCACCCTCAAATTTGCAGATCTCGCAGAAATGCAGGATTGGGATATCACCTTTCGTGATGGCATTCCCCTAGAGTTATTGGATCTTGACCCTGAGACCCCCGTACCAGGACTGGTGGTATTTTCACGGCGGGCAATCCCCCTGGCCGGATGGATGTCTGGCTTAGAGGTTGCATCTGTGTTCTACGAAGCCAAACCCACCCCGCGTTTGCTCCTAGAAACTGGACTCAATGACCGCTGGGTCGTTGCGCCCCTGGGCAAACCAAACCTACAAAAAGAAGCCACGGACTTTGAGCAGACCAAACAGGCCGCTCAACAGGTTCACTTTTTGGCGATTCAGGCAGGGCCGAAGGAAGAATCCTTTGCAGGCTTTTGGTTGCTCCAAACCCTTGATTTAGACTAGGGGCACGCTCATGGCGCAATCTAAAGCTTTGCAATCCGATGCTTCATCCTTTGCAGCGCAATTGATTGAGGTCGCTTTACAGGCGGGCGCAGAAGCGGCGGAAGTGTTTACGGAGCGATCGCTGAATCGACCTGTGTTATTTGAGGCCAATACCCTCAAGCAAATCGAAACCCGAGATTCTGAAGGTTTTTCCCTACGGCTGTGGGTGGAGGGTCGGCCTGGGTTGGCGGTGGCCTACGGCGAGATTGATCCGCAAAAATTGGTAGACACGGCGATCGCCCTCAGCCAACTCAACGAACCCGAAGCCATTGAGCTGACCGCCATCCCACCAGAAATAGCGGACAGTGAGTATGGCAAGTCCATTGAAGTCCCGCAGCTCCTAGACTGGGGCAAGACAGCGCTCTCTGGGATGAACACACCAGAGTTTTCTGATCTCCAGTGCGTCCTAGAGCTAGACACCGAAACCTGCACCACGTCAATGCTCAATTCCAAGGGGTTAGCCTGTCGCTATATTAGTCACCTCACCTCTATCTATGGCTCTACGGAATGGGTACGGGGCGAAGATTTTCTCTGTATTGAAGCCGAACAGACCCGCCACGACACCTTAGACATTCCTGATTTTGTAGACAATATGGTGAAGCGCTTGCGATGGGCACAATCCCGCAGCCGTATCCCCACAGGCAGAATGCCCGTCCTGTTTGCCGGAAAAGCCGCCGACATTTTGTGGACGACGGTAGAAGCCGCCCTCAGCAGTAAACGGGTCATTGAAAACGCCTCGCCTTGGAGCGATCGCCTAGGCGAACCCGTCGTGTCCCCGCTCCTTACTCTGCTGCAAGATCCATACATCGGGCCGTTCGGATGCCCCTTTGACGATGAAGGCATTTCAACCCGTCGCGTCAAATTTATTCAAGATGGCGAACTCCAGCTTTTCTATACCGATCGCACGACAGGCAAGCAACTGGGATGCGGCAGCACTGGCAACGGCTTCCGGCCTGGATTAGAACGCTACCCTAGCCCAGGCTTGTTTAACCTGATGGTGTCACCAGGGAAGGATAGCTTTGAAAATCTGGTGGCACAAATCCAGGATGGTTTGATTGTGGATCAGTTTTTAGGTGATTCCGGCAGCATCTCTGGTGATTTTGCCATTAGTGTGGATCTGGGCTATCGCGTCAAGAAGGGCAAAATTGTAGGACGGGTCAAAGATACGCTGGTATCAGGGAATGTTTACGAGGCGCTTAATCAGGTCATTGCTCTAGGGAATGATGCCACTTGGCATGGGTCTTGCTATACACCTTCGATTTTGGTAGAGGGTCTGTCTGTGACGGCTTAGCAAATCCCCAACGAATCGTAGATGTGGTCAGTCTTTAAATTTTCAGCCAATATGTTACAGAATAATGCTCCCTGTTCAAGCGCGTCGTCAAGCGCAATATGAGTATGAGGCAATTTATCAAACCAGTGCCTAGGCATTTTGCCTTTAACGTTTTTTTGAATTGGCCCTCTTCAAACTTTCAGCCGCTGCCTTGATTCCAGCTTCATCTTTGGCTTAAAACACATCATAGAAAAACTGGCCAAGCTTGAACCCAGCTTTTAAGCCAAAGGCAACTTATGGTGGGTCAGTCAAAGGGCTTGAAGTTACTGCCGCGAGACAATCAATAGCCTTTGAGCATCGGGACTGAATTGACTGTAAACGCCTTCTGTTTGAAAAATTTTCTTACCAAAGGCATCAAAAAGCTGAAAAGTATCTTCAGACCGAATGAGCAATTGTTTTCCATCTTTACTAAACCCTTCAAAAATACCGTCGAATTTTGCAATTTCTTTACCAGATAAGTCAAAAAGGAAAACCTGACCCTTATTAGTGAATGTGACCATTCTCTTGCCATTGGAACTAAAGGTCGGTGATTTCTCGCCCTCCTGATGAAGTGGATCGTATACGCCTGGAACTGTAGCCAGTTCTTGCCCCGATATATCGAAGATATGAAAGGTTACAGAAATAGGTAGCTCAGTAATCTCTTTTAATTTATAGCTGTAAGTTACTAAGTTATGGCTATTAGGGCTAACCCCAGCAAAAGCACCATTTAAAGTTGAAATTTTTTGACCTAATGAGTTATACAAATTTGTTGTTCCAGTCTCAAGAACACTGATGATATTACTTGTAATAATCCTTTGCCCATCAGGGCTTGTGCCCACAAAAATACCTTCTAGCTGGGCAATTTCTTTGCCTGAAGTGGAATCGTATAAGTAACTTGTTTCAAAATCTAAACCATTTGTAATGACTCTTTTTCCATCAGGGCTGAAAAGAGACATTTTTTCAATAAGAGCACTACGCATTACAGGGATACCTTGAAATTTGGCTAGCTGTTTGCCTGTTAAGTCAAACAGCGACAATTCTCCTAATGACAGCGAAGCGACTAATCGTTTGCTGTCTAAGCTGAAGTCAATAAAATCTCCTGAAAATTTAGAGATTTTTTGACCGAGGAGATTGTGGACAAAATTAATTTGACTATTATCTAGATTTCTTAGTGTTGACACAAGATACTGACTATCAAGACTAAATTTTGCCCGTAATCCTGATATTTTTACCGATTTCCTGCCTGAGGCACAATCTATTAGGGTCGTTTGATATTTTTCTTGTTGATCAATAGTAAGCCATTGTCCATCAAGGCCAAAGGAGTTGAGACGGCCTTGAACTTGAGTTAGCTTCTGACCCAACGAATTATACAGATTAATATTGTCTCCTGCTAAAGTTATAAAACATTTTCCATTGGGACTAAAATCAGGATAATTTCCTTGAATCTGAGAAATTTTATCACCTAATATGCTAAACAAATGAAATGAATTTTCTGAGTTTCGAGATAAAATCAATTTTCCATCAGGACTAATACTATAAAAGCCTGATTTGATTTTTGCAAACTCTTTGCCCGATAAATCAAATACATGAATAATATCTGTATCTAAAGCCGCATAAAATTCAGTCTTTTTTCGAACGTTTTTTTGAATCGCCGATCCAAGCCCTGGAGTGCTTTCTATTTTTTCTAGAATTACATCTATTGGCTCTGCATTAGCATTTACTTGAATTAACAAGAAATAAACGCAAGAGATTTTGAAAATATTACAAAAACCTGATAACTGACTTCGGCTAAACTGCATAAAATTAAAATAATATGATCTAATAAATTTAAAGTCTTAATAGGAGTTCACTCACCGCTCCTTAGGTCATTAGTGGTAGGTTGGGTGGAGCGATCTCGAAACCCAATAACCTAATCGTTTAGTTCTGGGTTTCATTCTTCAACCCAGTCTACATTAACTAAAATGGACAGGTACCTACAACACTATATGAAATTTTTGCTAAGTGTATCAGCTGTATTGATGAGAGCCAGCGTGGCTCTG
>JANLSD010000098.1:0-17728 GCA_031362245.1 Acaryochloridaceae cyanobacterium OTE_25_metabat_464
CTTGGATTGGGGTTGGTTGATGTACCATCCCACGGTCTTTTAATGTCTTAGAAAAGGGACGACTAATACTGGTGCAATCTAGTCCAAATAGGAAGAAGTGTCGTTGCTTCGGAATAGGTATAACTTGGGAGGTCAGATCTAAGGATTGGAATTGTTTGCCTTTCGATTGTGACTCATCTGCCTCAGATGGGTTCGTGAAAAGTTTGCCTCCAAGTGTTTTATAAAGCGCACTGTATCCTCGTCGAAATAATGGATTGAGGCTTAATTGAACCACGCTCGGAGACTGAATATTACTGCACAGCGCATCTAACAAGTCCATCGCGCTGTCTGAACAATGCTCGAATTGGTTGTATAACTGCTCGCGGAAACGCTTAAATTCAGACGCAGTGAGAGGAATAGGCATAATGGAGGTGGCGATAATGACGGGGCTTTAGATTGAAACCGTCATTATCCTTTCTTGCATAGCGTTCAGCCCATTTGACCTTCAGATTTGTCCAAAGTCGAATGTTTTGAAGGCAAGCATTAAAAAAAATGGCTGAAAGGTATGGTAGAACTACATTCTAACAGTTTTTGAATGCTGTTTTTTGAGCACTTATGAGAAATATGGGATAAACTTGGTTCGTCGGGATGAACGAACAGGAAATATATTTTTTCTAGCGGGCGAAGAAAATATTATAGAAATTTACCCAAATGGTAAATGGAGGTACATAGGGTGATTAAACCTAACTTTCAGGCAATGAATCAGAAGGAACTACAACAGTATGTTCTTGAACATCGTGAAGACCAAGAAGCTTTCTATGTATATGTGGACAAATTACACGCAGAAGGCAAATGGATTGATATGCCAGTCATACAATCAGATCAAGATTTAGAAAATTATCCTGAGTTTATTAAGCATATTCGTCGCAGTTCTCAATCACGGGACAACATAGTCTAATAACATATTAAGGGCACCTCAAAGCATAGATTTACGGATAGCTTAACCTATTGAAATCTCGTCAATAATTCTCAACAAAGCAGCCTTATTCTCAATAAAATTGAATTAATTGAGGTGCCCTTAATGTAAGCTGAGTTAAAGTATTAACCTTAGAAATAAACGATTAGGATATTGGGTTTTGCGATCGCTTCACCCAACCCACCACTGAGGCAATTTGCATCTCTTTAAGGATGGCAGTCTTGAGTTGTCGTTCGGTGAGATCGAGCGGCAGCTTAACTTCGGCAAGATGGAGCATTGATTGTAGTTTGAACGGTCTAGGCTTTATTCAGGGGACTGGCAGCTTCTATTTTGGCAGAGGCTGCCCTGCTACGCTGAAATGCCTAGGGTGCCCAACCGTTTCGCCATAATAGAATCAGGCACCCCTGCGCTAACGTCTCCAGGAGATGAGTTCTATGACATTACCCAACGGCCCAAAAACACTGCCATTTTTCCAGGTTCTCCAGGCCATTGTTAAACCCTTAGAAACCTTGGAAAACAATGCTCAGAAATACGGAGACGCCTATACTGCTCGGATGAGTGGCTTTGGCTCCATCGTCGTGTTGAGTCAGCCAGCGGCGATCGAGGCGATTATGACAGCCCCCAATGACCTTTTTGAATCAGGGGGTAGCAATGCGCCCTTTCGTCCATTTTTAGGGAACCATTCCATCTTGATGATGGATGGCAAAACCCATCAACGCGAGCGGAAACTCCTCACCCCGCCCTTTCATGGAGAACGCCTCAAAACCTACGGTAAAGCCATCTGTGATATTACCAATCAAGTCACCCAGCGTTGGCAGCCAGGACAAACCTTTGCAATGCGGACGGTGATCCAAGAAATTTCCTTACGGGTCATTATGCGAACCGTTCTAGGGGTTCATGAGGGGGAACGGGCCGAGCAATTGCGCCAGCATCTCGATGAAATGCTGAATTTCTTTGAAAAACCCTTCAATTCCTTGTTTTTATTTATGCCTTCCCTTCAAAAAGACTGGGGTACATGGAGTCCTTGGGGGAAGGTGGCGAGGCAGCTCAGACTCATTGACAATATTCTCTTTACCGAAATTCAGGAGCGTCGTGAAAACCCTGATCGTTTAGGGGACGACATCCTCAGCCTGATGATGACGGCGCGGGATGAAGACGGTCAAGCCATGACCGACCCAGAGCTGCGCGATGAAATGATGACGCTGTTGTTTGCCGGACATGAGACAACCGCCACGGCGATCGCCTGGGCCATGTACTGGATTCATGCATTGCCACACGTGGGTCAAAAGCTCCAAAAAGAGCTGGACGAACTGGACAAGAATACCGATCCGGTCACAATTGCTCGCCTACCGTACCTCAGCGCCATCTGCGATGAAACCTTGCGAATCTACCCAGTCGGGCTGTTTACCTTTTCACGAGTGCTCAAACAGCCTTGGACCTTAATGGGGCAAACCTTTGAGGCAGGAACGCAATTGAGTCCCTGCATTTACCTCTTGCACCATCGCGCTGACCTTTATCCAGAACCCGACCAATTTAAACCTGATCGCTTTTTAGAACGACAGTTTTCTCTGTATGAGTACATTCCCTTTGGGGGTGGCAATCGACGGTGCTTGGGGATGGCGTTTGCACAGTTTGAGATGAAGCTGGTTTTGCAGAGCGTGCTTGCAACGTGGCAGCTAGAGCTAAAGAGCGATCGCCCCATCAAACCCGTCCGCCGAGGCTTTACGATGGCTCCTGAGCAAGGGGTACCCATGCGTGTGGTCAAACGGCGCAGCTAAGACAAGATTTCCCAAACTGTCTAAACCGATTTCACCAGGACCGAATTGCCTTCAATCTTTGCCTTGAACGAAGTGAGGGATTTTGTTGCAGGCCCTTTGACCACAGTGCCCTCTGGCTTAAATTTTGCACCATGACAAGGGCAAACAAACTGACTGTTTTGAGCTTTCCAGTCCACCTCGCAGCCTTTATGGGGGCAAATCGAATTGACGGCGATCACCTTGCTAGTATCTTGAGGATTGCGAATCACCAGCAATGGCCCTGCTGAAAATTGTGAGGTCTTGATCACGCCTTTCCGCTGAAGTTCACTGAGGGTGCCCACCGCAACAAACCCATCTGAACGCGCTTTCGCCAATCTAAACCTAGGTTCTGCTGAAGTGGCGATCGCCACAGGCAAGCAATCTGCCAATAACCCTAGACCCATCCAAGTCATAAACGTTCGGCGATCCATAGGAGCATTCCCTCTCTTGGTGATTGATTGGATTGATTGAAGCTTCACGATGCTTATGTTTAAGGTTCAGTTTCAGAAACGGTCTGAGGTCAAGGACGCTGACATTATCGAATTGTTTCTGTTTCGAGTCTTTTTGGCTCCATTTCCCCCTTGATTCCTACAATAGAGTTGTGGACTGAGTTCCGCTGATTACTTCACGTTTTCACAGAAAAAAGGAGAACGTATGTACCGCCATATTCTGGTTGCCCTGGATAATACAGAACTGAGTCGGATTGTGCTGGAACAGGCGATCGCCCTAGCCCAAGGCATATCCGCCAAGCTTACCCTTCTGCATGTGTTGTGCAGCGAAGAAGGCGTGAGTCCGGTGATGCCCCTGATGCCGTTACCAGACTACTATCCAGCCCTCGCCGCCACCACTCTAGAGCAGTACCAAGAAGAATGGGAAGCGTTCTCAGTTAAAAGTTTGGGGCACCTTGTGGAGGCAAAATCCCAGGCGGAAGCTGCTGGGGTTATGGCGGAGCATATCCAGAAGGGGGGCAGACCCGGCACGACCATCTGTGAAGTGGCCCAAGAGCTGGGTGTTGATTTAATTATCCTGGGTCGTCGGGGACATTCTGGCCTGAGTGAACTGCTGATGGGAAGTGTGAGCAACTATGTGATGCACCATGCCACCACCAGCGCAGTCTTGGTGTGTAATCTCAGCACAGCGGTTGCAACCCAAGCGACAAAAGGGATTTCTAACGAAAAAGCAGAGGTCAGCTAAGGGGAAAGCCTCTATATATGAACAGTACTCTCTTGAATGTCCCTAAATTCTATGATCGTTGCTCAATCGACAAGACCATCCAGTAGCCCAATTACGGTCACGTTGAAACGCCTCGTCGATCTCTTAGAAGAAGATGAGACGGATGAGTATGGCGTTTTGCAACCCAGTCAGACCGCATTTAAGTTGGCGATGCGATTTGTTGTAGAAGCCTATGATGTTATGGGCGATCGCTTCCCAAAAGCATCCGCTTCGACGGATGAGGAAGGTGGCATTCGACTGACGTGGAGTAAGTTAGAGCCAGAATGCGAAGTTCGGTTGATTTGCCCTGCTCAGACTGACCAGCCAGCCTACTTGTACCACGAGCTAGGCGACGATTATGCAGTAGAACGAGAAGTGACCGTCTACATCCTCTTGCAGTGGTTGGAATGGCTGAATCAAGCATGAGACAGTTTGATCCTCTGCCTGATGATGCCACCGTTTATCGAGCGCTGCTAAGAAAACAATGGATCAATGAGGACACAGGAAAAGTCAAAGCCGATGCCTACTTCCTCCGAGCCAACGAGCCTGGACTTTCAGTGAACTTGGCAAGTGTATGTTCTCCAAAGCAGTGTGCAGACTTGTTTCGTAAGTGCTACGGAGTCGCCAGTCTTGAGGTTGGGGATGTGCGTCAAATTGGTTTGGATGTACAACAGGACTCGGTGAATCACGCCAATCTTTTAGGTTTACCCTATCGAGAAGATCGATTAGCTGAGGCTGAACGATTGGCAGGTCTGCTTGCAAAGCAATCTCAAGTGGTTTGGCAACCAGGTTAATCTCAATCTGACAGTTATGTACGGTGGGTAATCGGCAACGCTATACTTCAAAAGGCGCACTGGCTGCGGCAACTGAAGTAACACGATTGGTTGGTGCCCTATGGCAATTGCTCCCTGGACGCGTCGGCATGTCTTGTCTCTGGCGGACTTTACCGTTGCAGAGCTAGATACCGTTCTACAGACGGCGAGTAGCTTTAATGAAGTGTTGCAACGGCAAACCAAAAAAGTCCCCGCTTTACAGGCAAAGCTGGTGGCAACCCTATTTTTTGAATCTTCTACCCGCACCCGCAATAGCTTTGAACTCGCGGCAAAACGCCTCTCCGCAGACGTGCTGAATTTTGCCCCTGGCACCTCGTCTTTAAGTAAAGGCGAAACCATCCTAGATACGGCAAAAACCTTTCTGGCGATGGGGGCAGACATGATGATTATTCGCCATCAGGCTTCGGGGGTGCCCCAGGCGATCGCCGCAGAAATGGATCGCCTAGGCGGCAAGGTCGGCGTTCTCAACGCAGGGGATGGCTGTCATGAGCACCCCTCCCAAGGGTTACTGGATTTGTTCACCCTATGTACGCTACTAGACCCCACCCAGCCCAGTGCCGAGCTATTGAAAGGCAAAAAAGTGGCGATCGTGGGGGATATTTTGCACTCTCGTGTGGCCCGCTCTAACCTGTGGAGTCTGACCAAATGTGGTGCAGAGGTTCACCTTGCAGCCCCCCCTACGCTATTGCCCCAAACCTTTGAATCCTTTGGTGCCAAAGTTCATTGGACTCTCGCCCCCGCTTTAGAAGACGCCGATTTTGTCATGACCCTGCGGCTCCAGCATGAGCGCATGACTCAGCATCTTATCCCCAGCTTGCGGGAATATCATTTGAATTATGGCATTACCCGCGATCGCCTCAAAGCCTGCCGCCCCGACGTAAAAGTACTCCATCCTGGCCCCGTTAACCGAGGGGTTGAACTTAGCTCTGACCTCATGGATGACCCCATTCTTAGTTTGGTCTCCCAGCAGGTAACGAGTGGCGTTGCCGTCCGCATGGCATTGTTATACCTCATGGGCAGCGGCACCGGAATCGCCCTGTAGGGGCAAACCTAAGTGTTTGCCCTCTATACTGGCCCCTCCGAAATCATGAGCCGTGTCCCTGTTAAAAATTTCACTACGGCAAGGGTGCATAGGCAAAAGTTGCACTAAACTGACGGCACCAAATAACAGCAGATTTATAGGATTTTAGATCAACCGTTTTGGGAATCGCGTAGCGCTGCTCGCCTTTAACGTTCTGAAGTTTAGCAAGAGAAACATAGGTATTTTTACCATAGCTTTTGGGCTGGCTGGCCTGGTGCAAAATCACAAACAAATCTGGGCCAGCCAAGGTTTCAAAGTCTTTACTTAAGACTAAATAGCGTTGGGTGCCCTCGGTCACAATGCTGACATTGCCCAATGTTTTATGCTCAACACTCACAAAGGCACCAGGAGCCTTTTTCATCATTGCGTTTTCTGCTGATGGAGAGGCTTGTGCCGATGGCTTGGCAGCAGTGCAGCCGAGAGGGGATAGGGCCAAGAGGGCGACTGTGGCGATCGCCCCGCACCAAGCTTTCACCGTCGATGCACCGGAACTTTTCCAGAATTTAGAAATCATTTTGTAACGCGGCCTCAGATCCAAATGCTTGTTCTAGGCGTACTGTACAAAGAATCGACCCAAGAAAAATGAAAATGCGCTAATAATTCTCTCTGGAGACCATTAGCCATTTCTCACGCTCCTCTCATATAATCCACCTAACTTGAGGGATGGTTAACTTCAAAACATCATCCTGGGCAAAGTGTGTCTAATCTAAAACAGTCTCAAATTGAAACAGTCTCAAATGAAACTGTGGTCAAATCGAAACTGTGGTCAAATCGAAACTGTTGCCCTTGGGGGAAATGATCGCGTAATGCAATCAAAATCGAAATCAGCATCTCTTGCTCAACCGTTAGTACAGCCGATGTCTAACCTTTGGCAGCCTCGACGGGCCACCCTCGTCATGCTGGCACTGCTGGCAGCCTCTGGAGTGATTGTGGGGGGATGGTTTGCGGGGGAAGGCACCATTACCAAAATTTTCAAACAGATTGAGCTGCTCCAAGAACATCCGCCCATGTGGCTGGAAGTGCCGATGGTGACGGGTTCCTTTTTGCTGGTACCCACCATTATGCTGCTGGTGGCATTGCTGGTGGTGATGAGGGTCTCCCCTCGCCCCAAAGCCTGGTCTCGAATTATCGTTGTGGGCATTCTGCTGGCGCTGACCCTTCGCTACATTGCATGGCGCACCCTCTCCACCCTCAACCTAGGGCAACCCCTCAACGGTTCCTTTAGCATGCTGCTGTTTGTGTTGGAGATGCTGACCCTTTGCAGCAGCACCATTCAATTGTTTTTGATGCTGCGCGTCAAAGACCGTCGCAGAGAAGCGGATATGCTCTCCCAAAGTGTTTTGACGGGGGACTATGCGCCAACGGTAGATGTCTTGATTCCCACCTATGCTGAACCGGAGGCTATCCTCAAACGCACGGTGATGGGCTGTCAGGCCCTGAATTACCCCCACAAAGAAATTTATATCCTGGACGATACCCGTCGCCCCAGTGTTGAAGCCCTGGCCCAGAGCTTGGGCTGTCACTACATGACACGGCCCGACAATCGCCACGCCAAGGCAGGCAACTTGAACGCGGCGATCGCCCGTACCCCTGGCGACCTGATTGCCGTCTTTGATGCAGACTTTGTCCCCACCACCAACTTTTTGGAACGGACGGTCGGCTTTTTCCAAAATCCAGAAATGGGGTTGGTGCAAACGCCCCAAAGTTTTTATAACGCCGACCCCATTGCCCGTAACCTGGGCCTTGAAGATATTTTGACCCCAGAAGAAGAGGTATTCTACCGCCAAATCCAGCCCATCCGCGATGGCGCAGGCAGCGTCATCTGTGCGGGAACCTCCTTTGTGGTGCGGCGACAGGCCCTCAAAGAAGCAGGGGGCTTTGTGACCGATTCTCTCAGCGAAGACTACTTTACGGGCATTCGCCTGTCCGCCCAGGGCTATCGATTGGTGTACTTAGATGAAAAGCTGAGTGCAGGACTGGCGGCTGAAAGCATTGCCGATCAGGCCAGTCAACGGCTGCGCTGGGCTAGAGGTACGCTCCAGGCATTCTTTATTGAAGCCAATCCCCTCACCATTCCAGGGCTAACGTTTCTTCAACGACTGGCCCATCTAGAGGGTTTACTGCACTGGTTTAGCAGCATTTCACGGGTTGGGTTTTTACTGTTTCCCTTTGCCTATGCCTTTTTGGGCGTGATTCCGCTCCAAGCCTCAATGGACGAGGTGATTTATTTCTTTTTGCCCTACATTGTGGCCCAATTTTCTACCTTTGCTTGGCTGAATGGGCGATCGCGGTCGGCCCTTCTCTCCGATATCTACAGTCTCGTTTTGGCCTTTCCCTTAGCCTTCACGGTATTGCGAGTCATGCTCAATCCCTTTGGGCGTGGGTTTAACGTGACACCAAAGGGTCAAACGCGATCGCACTATCGGTTTAATTGGAATTTAGCTTGGCCCTTGGTGTTTATGTTTGTGGTGACAGCCGTTAGCCTCTGGCGGAATCTTGGTATTTGTATGATCAAAGGGGCATGGCAAACCACGGTATCGCCAGAACTGGCCCAAACGGTCAAAGGGGTGGGGCTTGGCTGGGTTTGGAGTGCCTACAATTTAATGCTGATTGGCATTGCGCTATTAATTTTGCTAGATGTACCCAAGCCCGATCTCTACGAATGGTTTGACCTCCGCCGAACGGTACGGCTGAAGGTGGGCGAGCGCGACTACTGGGGCAGCACCACCATGCTCTCGGAAGGGGGAGCTGAAATTGTCCTGACTCAGTCGGGATTTGAGCTGATCGATCCTGAGGCGCTGGTGGAGGTGAGTATTTTAGAGATTGATTTAACAGTGAATGCCCAAGTTGTAACCCTTGAAATAGAGGAGGGTTTAGCCACGCTACGGATCTTATTTGAACCGCTAACGCTCCCCCAAGAACAGGCATTGGTGGAAATGCTATTTTGCCGTCCCGGTCAATGGAAGTATCGAACCACCCCTGGAGAACTCCAGTCGGTGTGGATTTTGCTGAAGACACTCCTATGGCCTAAAGCGATCTTCGACCGAGCGGTTCAGGTGAGGGCAGTCTCTTTAACCCAAGGATAGAATGGGTAATCGCGACACCCGCACCCCGTTCGTTGCTACAGTAAATTGAGAGCGTTGGACATTACACAAACGCCAACCCCTTAAAGCAGTCCAACTGATGGAGATCTGATGTACACCGTTGAAGTTACCCTTCGGGGCACCCCATTGTCTTTAGCTGTTCAGCGCAAAGAGTTGAGCGACGCGGAAACGCTCTACCGTTCAATTTTGGACACCGTTCAATCTGGAATGCCCAAGTTATTAGAAATCACCTGTGAAAAAGAAACCGACAAGAAAATTGGTGTTCTCGTGAGCGAGATTACGGCAGTGCAGTTGTCTGAGAAGGGCGGTGGGCCTTCCAAGGGTGGATTTACGGGCTTTGGGGTTTAGCAAAATCCATGACCCACTGGGGAATTGAGGTTCAAAATCTCTCCTTTGCCTGGAGCGAACATCAGCCGATCTTGAAACGCTGTTCGCTTCAGGTGCCGGAGGGTGAGTTTTGGATGCTTTTAGGCACCAATGGCAGCGGAAAATCGACGCTGCTAAGAGTTTTGGCAGGCTTGCTTGAGCATCAATCTGGCAAAATCCAGATTAAGCCTCCGGTGGGTTTTGTATTCCAAAACCCCGATCATCAATTGGTGATGCCCACGGTGGGGGCGGATGTTGCCTTTGGCCTAGTGGAAGAGGCGCTTTCCCATGCCCAAATCCGAGATCGCGTGGAGGAAGCCCTGGATGCCGTCAATCTCCTCCATCTAATCCGCCGTCCAATCTATGCCCTCAGCGGGGGCCAAAAACAACGGGTTGCCATTGCAGGGGCGATCGCCCGTCACTGCAATGTGCTGCTCCTAGACGAACCCACTGCGCTGCTAGATCCAGAAAGCCAGTTTGATTTAGTCACGAGTGTCAGTGCCTTGGTCAAAAAACGAGGGTTAACAGCACTGTGGGTCACACATCGCCTAGAAGAGTTGGCCTACTGTAATGGCGCAATTTTATTAGAGCAGGGGAAGGTGGCGCAGTCTGGCCCACCCAATACCCTAAAACAGTATCTTCAGCCTGCATTGAGTGATTAGACTTTTCGCCCACCCCAAAAAGCAGCTTGGGACTTGGGATATCTCCAGTTTTCCCACTCGTTAATTTCAAATGAATCCCATGACCATCAGCTCAACAGAGCTTACAACGGGATGAGTAAGCGCGTTATACTGTCTGGCGTTAGTGCTGACAAAGGTTAAGACAAAAAATGGGTGCAAAGATGGGTGCAAAGCCGATACAAAGAGAACCATTAGTTGCTCAAACAGACACAAATGGTCGCGCCCACTCGCCTGAAGCACTTGCTTCTGAACCGCTTGCTCTTGAACCTGCCCCTGCAAAAGACTGGACTGTAGAAGACAGCGAAGCGCTGTACCAGATCCGAGGGTGGGGAGAACCCTATTTTTCCGTCAACGAAGCAGGTCACGTTATCGTGGCACCTAAGGGCGATCGCGGTGGCTCCCTAGATCTTTACGACCTTGTCAATGCCCTCAAACAACGGGATATTCCTTTACCGCTGCTTATTCGGTTTGCCGATATTTTAGAAGACCGGATTGAGCGGCTGAATGCCTGCTTTGCCAAGGCGATCGCCCGCTATAACTATCCTGGGGTGTATAGGGGCGTGTTTCCAATCAAGTGTAATCAGCACCGCCATTTGGTTGAAGATCTCGTCAAGTTTGGGAAATCCCATCAGTTTGGCCTAGAAGCAGGATCCAAGCCAGAGCTGATGATTACGTTGGCTATGCTGGACACGCCAGGGGCATTGCTGATCTGCAATGGCTATAAGGATCGCGAATATATTGAAGCCGCGATTTTGGCCCAGCGACTGGGGCAAAAATGCATCATTGTTCTAGAACAAGTCGAAGAAGTAGACCTGGTGATTGAAGCCAGCCGCAAGCTCGGCATTGCGCCTATTGTGGGTTTACGGGCAAAGCTGACCGCCAAGGGCGAAGGCCGTTGGGCTACCTCTGCGGGCGATCGCGCTAAGTTTGGCCTCACCATTCCCGAAATTATTCAGGCCGTTGAGAAGTTCAAAGGGGCAGATCTCCTCGCTTCAATTCAGTTGCTGCATTTTCACATTGGTTCCCAAATTTCTTCCATTGGCGTCATCAAAGATGCCCTCAAAGAAGCCAGCCAAATTTACGTAGAACTGGTGAACCTAGGTGCGCCCATGGGATATTTGGACGTGGGCGGTGGTCTTGCCGTGGATTACGACGGCTCCAAAACCAATTTTTCGGCCTCCAAAAACTACAATATGCAGAACTACGCCAATGACGTAGTGGCTCAAGTTAAGGATGCTTGCACCATTGCCAAGATTGCCGTACCTACTTTGATTAGTGAAAGCGGACGGGCGATCGCCTCCCACCAGTCCGTGTTGGTCTTTGATATTGTGGGCACCAGCGAAGTGATACGAGAAGACCCCGAACCGTTGCGCCCTGACGATTCTTTGACGATTCAGAATCTCTACGAAACCTACCAATCTATTAGCGTCGATAACTATCAAGAAGCTTATAACGACGCCATTGGGTTCAAAGATGAGGCCATTAATCGCTTTACCCTGGGCTACCTAAGCCTTACGGATCGAGCTAGGGCAGAGCAACTATACTGGGCCTGCTGCCATAAGATCATGGACATTGCCCGTCAGCAAAAATACGTCCCCGATGACCTAGAATCTCTGGAGCAGAATCTGGCCTCCATTTACTATGCTAATCTGTCCGTCTTCCAATCCGCCCCTGATATCTGGGGGATCGATCAGCTCTTTCCCGTTTTGCCGATTCATCGCCTAACCGAAGAACCTACCCGTAAGGCAACCCTTGCCGATCTCACCTGCGATAGCGATGGCAAAATAGATCGGTTTATCGATCTCAAAGACGTCAAGTCTTTACTAGAGCTACATCCCATCAAAACGGGCGAACCTTACTATCTAGGGATGTTCCTCAATGGAGCCTACCAAGAAATTATGGGGAATTTACATAATCTGTTTGGAAATACCAATACAGTGCATATCCGCTTAACGCCCAAGGGTTACAAGATAGAGCATGTTGTACGTGGGGACACGATTCGGGATGTTTTGGGCTATGTAGAGTACGATGCCGAAGATTTATTGGAGAATATCCGCAATCAGTCAGAATTGGCGCTCCAAGAAGGTAAAATCACCCTGGCAGAATCTCAGCTTTTACTGAAGAACTATGAGAATAGTTTGGGTAGCTATACTTATTTGAAACCGTAGGGTTTGGAAAAGCGTTATTGCACTATGGGGGGCGCACACGTAGGTGCGCCCCTACCGAATTTTGGGTGGGTTGTGTTTGAAAATTTATAGTGGAGGTGAATGGATTTAAACCACTATTTCCCCAGTAAACTGAGGCGTTCTATCAATTGAACTACACCCCCATCTCCACGCCCTTTATTCTACTGGACAAAGCCGTTTTATAGAAGCGGATTCTGCGCTGAGGTTGCTAAGGAATGGGGCGCGGAACCCAATAGGGTCACAATGACCTCTTGTAGAATCGCTTGACCGTGATGATTCAGATGCACTCCATCATGGGTGACGTTGAGGTGGAGTGTGTCTTCGTCAAATAAAGGCTGGAGTTCGTCAATCACAAATTCTACCTGTTCTTTGTAGGCAATCTGTTGGATCAGGTGATTGATTTCTTTAATGCGTTCGTTAGGGCCAGCAAGCCAGGTGTTTTGACTGGCGGGCAGCGTTGCATAAAATGCGGCTACTAAGGTGACGCGTACTGCACCCATTGCTCGGACTAGGGCGATCGCCCCTTCCAAATTCTGAAGAAAGACCTGATCGGGTGTGCCATACATCGCATCATTGGTTCCAATGGCAAGGATGGCATGGGGGCACTGAATCTTTGCCGATTGGTGAAGCTTGAGCTGTTCTACTAGAGAAATAGAGCTAAGCCCCCCGAGGGCAAAATTAACGGTTCCGTCCCCAAAATGGATGCCTTGAGAGATAGAATCGCCCCATAGACAGGCTTTGTAGTGCTGGCCTTGACTGAGCTGAAGTTGGGCTTGGATCGTGGGTTTCCAGAGCCAGGATAGGGTCAAGTTATCGGAGTGGGACAGGTTGGGATGCCCGAAAATGCGATCGCTCCCCCAGGCGGACATGGTTAAGGCATAGCTCATGACAGAGAACGAGAGTGGGGAGTGCTTCATGAGAACGGAATGGGTACGTGAAAGGTGCTGTATATAGGACGCAGAAACAGATTTATGGGTTCATTGGGATCATGAATTAAATAAGTTTGACGGTAGGGGCAGGTTTAGCCGAAGCTCTATTGAATATTTCCAAAGCGTTGAGACAAAACCAGCCTTTCCGAAATTGTGGGTTTGATTTCATCCACAATCCTTACCTATTTTTAGCGTTCTGAGGGATCTGGCTTTGAAATCTCAGGTGGTTCTAAATGGCTAAGCCGCTGATGGGTTTCCATCCGAAATTCACCTAGCTCTCGCAATAGCGTTTCGATATTGACTTCGTTTTTGAGGTTAATTTCGTAGTCCACTTTGGCGTGGGTACGGTCTTTAAGAACCTGTCGGTTTTGGCTCATCACAATGAGCGGGCCTTGGAGGGCCACCAAAACCGCTAAAAGCAAATTAAAAAAGACGTAGGGGTAAGGGTCAAAGGGATTCCGATGCAGGCTATCTGAGTTGATCACCATCCAACTAAGGGTGATGCCTAACAGCAGTAAAATGAACATCCAGCTACCGTTAAGGGATGCAACCTTGTCGGCAATGCGATCGCTCCAGCTTAGGTTGCTCTCATACTCTAGCTCCATATCTTTGGTGGCGCGTTGGGAGAGCAGCATGGAGGTGGCACGCAGACGATTGGAGAGGGTGTGCAGCAGGGCGATCGCCACATGGGGATGGTGCTCGATGTAGTAGAGCAAGGTGGCCTGGGTGATCTCCAGGACTTCGAGATCGGTGGTAGCGAGGGCGCTGGCGCTGCGGGATTGGTTATCGAAGAGGGCCAGTTCACCAAAGTATTCTCCCCGCGAAATATCTTTGAGGGAAATCCGGCGGGAAGCTTCTCCTGGCAGATAAATGTTGACCGCGCCACCTACGACGATGTACATGATGGAGCCAACTTCGCCGTAGTTAAAAATGACTTCACCCGCCCGATATTGATGAAGGGCAACCCGTTGGGCCAAAAAGATTAAGTCCTTGCGGCTAATGCCTGCAAAGAGATCGATGCTTTCCAGTAAATGGATAACATCTTGAAGGTGGGCAGCATGGTGGTGAGCAGACATAGGGAACTCTCTATTCTTGCCTAAAAATTTAGAGCATTTGCACCGTACTTCACCTATATCGTTGCTTAAACTGTAACCAACCTACCAGATACTTAAACTCAGGTTGATAATGAAAGCCTAGGGATGTAGAGGAAGAATGCGCGATGGAAAGCAATAAGGCAGGCTCAGGATTACTGATTACTGGCGTTCTGTTGGGGCAGATTTTGCTAGGGAGCTGTTCGGCTGGGGTGAGTGATAATGCACCTCAATCGATGTCAGCCAAAGATGTGACGGCAGCAAGTCCTGAGGCGAAGGTGGCTCGGGAGGCTGGCACAACACAGCAAAATTTGGCGCAATCCTCTGCCTCAAAGGCGATCGCCGCCCAACCTAAGGCGCAGTTAATCAAAAAGGCGAACCTGTCGCTACGGGTAAAGGATGTGGAGGCAATGGTTCAGAAGGCAACGGCTGTGGTGACAGCTAGGGGTGGTGACATGCTAGGGCTTCAGGATCAGGTGCCTGAAGATTCAGAGACTCGTCGGACGGCTACGTTTAAGTTTCGGGTGCCTCAGTCGGCTTTAGATGCTACGTTGACTGACCTTACCAAGCTTGGAACGGTGGAAACCCGTTCCATTGAGGCGGAAGATGTCAGTTCTCAAATTGTGGATTCTGAGGCGCGGCTGCGGAACCTGCGCAAGTCGGAAACAATGGTGCTGGGTATTATGGAGCGCTCTGGGTCTATATCGGATGTGCTGAAGGTGTCCCAAGAGTTAGGGAATATTCGCAGTCAAATTGAGCAGCTTCAGGCTCAGGTTCAAAATCTAAGGGGTCAGGTGGCGTACTCGACGATTAATTTGACGCTGACGGCGGCGATCGCCCAAAATCAGCAGGGGGAACCGGTGGGCGATCGGCTGAAGGAAACTTGGTCGCAGTCTACTCATGCGGTAGGCGAAACGACGACAAATTTATTGCGTCTGGCACTATGGCTTTTGGTCTTTAGCCCTTATCTGCTGGGCGGAGCAGGCTTAATTTGGCTTATCAGAAAAAGGCGTGGTCGTTCAAAACAACCTGTCACACCCAATCAATCTTCTAGTGCAGAGTAAGCCATAAAAAACGTTTCCAAAACTGTGGTGTTGTTCGATGCACTTAAAGGTCTTGGAGTGTACATTGTGATTTTGCTGCCATTCTTCTTCACGTAAGAAGTCTAGCTTGCCATCAGCAACGTCGGCTTCAAGCTTTTTATCCCAAAGCAACCAGTCTTTTTCGGCAAATCAGGCTCGCCATTGCTGAAAATCTTCTTGAGGAAGAGACTCAATTTCAGATTGAATCTTCTCTATCAGTATCATGATGTAAAACTTGTTTCGAGGTTAACAGGGAATTTCTACTAGATTGCTGAGTTTATAGATGCAAATAAATATACATATTGATGCGAGTATGTTATGAAGGCTATCTTAAGTCCAAATAAAATAAAATCGTCAGCCTAATCTGGCATCTACTCTCGGCTATCAAATCTGATCTCTAAGAGTAGTCTGCTAGAGCGGAGGAACCAACTTTTGGGGCGTATCTTTTGTTTGGCGATCGCTGAGTTTTTACTCACGTTCGCCTGCTAAAGAAGGACATCTCTCAGTCCTAGCCCGTCAGCTAACTTCGTCGGCATTGAGAGGAGACTGTAAAGTTGAGTATTTTGGCAGTAGCGAGTTTTACTCGTTGCGCAAAGTTTTAACTTCTTCAGTGTCCTTGGTTGGTTAACCATCGCTTCGTACCATTCCAACTTGGTTCACTGAGGGATACTTTTCGTGTCGCTCTCAGTACCTGGTGGTCGGTGTGCAAGCGTACCACTGTAACTGATGAGGTTTGAACCATGAAAACCGCTACTCGTCGTTCGTTCAGCACGCTACTGTTGAGTGCTGTAGTTATAAGCATTCCGATTACAGTACAGGCAATTTCTATCCGAGACGTCCCAAATCCTCGACAGAAGGGGAGATGGGTCACCGATAGGGCGGAAATTCTCGATCAGCCGACTGAAGATCGGCTTAACGCCATGATCTCCAAGCTGGAGCGGCAAAATGGCACCGAGATTGCGGTGGTAACGGTCCCCGAGACGATTCCAGCTGCATCTCCCAAGCAATTTGTCACAACCCTATTCAATTATTGGGGTATTGGAAAACAAGAGCAAAATAACGGCGTTTTGTTTTTGATTTCAAAGAATGATCGTCGTGTTGAGGTCGAAACTGGCTATGGGATTCAACCCATTTTGCCCGATGCTAAGGTCGGCGAGATTATCAAGGCTCAAGTGACTCCTCGCTTCAAGCAAGAGGATTATAACGGCGGTACTCTGGCAGGAACGAGCGCATTAATCGCAGCGCTGAGAGGATCTACTTCCGGTGTTGCCAATGTAGTCATGACAACGCCAGGAGGCTTAACTTCTAGCGCTGCTGGCGGGTTAGGCAAGCAAAGTTGGCTACATCATTTGAATGCCTATGGCTTTGGATCGTTAGTGTTAGTTCTTGGCAGTATTGGCGGGAGCGGAAGTCTGTTTGCCATTTTTACTTATCGGAAACTGCGGCGGCAGCGTCTATTTAATGATGTTTTTCTAAGGCCGACGGAACAGTCGCGGGCAGCCGGAGAGCAGTATTACGAAGAGAATTCTGTCTGTTCACCATATTGCAATCAGTGTAAAGCCAAACTAAAAAAAACAGACGAAGCGACCTTGCTCTCTCTACTGACACCCCCTCAGCTGGTTGCTCGGACTCTTGGCAGTGTCAAATTTTTGGCCTGGCATTGTCCTAATTGCCAGTCAGATATGCACGCAGGTATTCATGTCCGTGCCTACGTCTGGAATCCTGATCGATTTAGCAAGTGCTTGGTTTGTCAAGAGTTAACCATGAAACGTGAAGTTCGAATTTTAAGAAAGGCGACAACCCGAGGGAAGGATAGTCAGGAGGTTATGGAAACCTGTCAGTGTTGCGGTTTGCAAAAATCCTATTGCCAAGAACTATCGAAATCGCCGAGAAAAAATCTGACACGAGCACAAAAACGGAGATTGTTTTGGACAAGAGTCTTTGTCAATAGTTCCGGCGGTAGCAGCTATGGTGGGGATAGCAGTGCCAGTTCGGGTAGCTACGGAGGGGGAAGCGATTTTGGTGGAGGTAGTAGCGGCGGTGGCGGCGCGGGCGGTAGTTGGTAATTCGGCAGGCTTTAGAGATGGCTTGAAAAGTTGCAAGGCCATTGCACTCGTCCCCAAAATCCCCCAAAACTGGGGGACTTTGGGCTATTCAGCCCCAAAAATGGGGGGCTGGGGGGCGAATACAGGGTTGAACGGGACTGTTCAAACAGCCTCTATCGTTGCTCTGGGTTTTCTATTCTAAGCTTGACAACTTCATGATTGCTTCAAGACATCTTCAAAATACAATCATAAGCCTAAAACCCTTTTCAGAAGGGCAATCCAAGTAAAAAAACTTTTTATAGATATCGAATATTTTTCCGCGAAATTGAATTTGGAACGAAGAATAAAGGTTTCAGTCATTGAATAGA
>JANLSD010000110.1:0-23292 GCA_031362245.1 Acaryochloridaceae cyanobacterium OTE_25_metabat_464
CCCCGTTCATAACGTTGTGGCTGTGGACGTTTACCTGCCTGGTTGTCCTCCGCCTGCCGATCGCATTCGAGCCGTTCTAGAATCATTGCTCAAAGGAGAAAAACCTTGCCTAGAGGGACAGCAGATTAAGTTCGGTTAGTCGCGAATCAGAATCCTATCAAGTTTCGTAAGGAGCTAAAACAAATGCTGTGGAATCAAAGAACTCAATTCATTTTGACGGTGCTATTCGCACTCCTCATCCTCCTGTTATGGGGAACTGCGGTTGCCCGCAGCCAACTCAATGGGGTTGATGCGATTCAACTATGGCAGCAAGATATTGCCATTCTGATGCTATTGCTAGGGCAACAATCATGACTCAACGAATTGTCATCGATCCAGTTACTCGCATTGAGGGCCATGCCAAAATTACGATCGTTCTCGACGATTCAGGACAGGTCAGCGATGCGCGGTTTCACGTCACTGAATTTCGGGGATTTGAGAAGTTTTGCGAGGGGCGACCTCTTTGGGAAATGCCGGGGATTACAGCTCGCATTTGCGGTATTTGTCCGGTCAGTCACTTGCTGGCTTCAGCCAAAGCAGGCGATCGCATTCTTTCGGTCACGATTCCCCCGACTGCGGTCAAACTAAGGCGGTTAATGAACCTAGGGCAAATTATTCAATCCCATGCCCTCAGTTTCTTTCACCTAAGCTCGCCAGATTTACTTCTGGGGTTTGACAGCAATCCGCAACAGCGCAATGTCTTTGGCCTCATTGCTGCCGAGCCAGAGCTGGCGCGGGGCGGTATTCGCTTACGGCAATTTGGGCAGGAAATTATTGAAGTGCTGGGTGGTCGTAAAATTCATCCCGCCTGGGCTGTCCCTGGCGGCGTCAGAGAACCCTTCCCCGAAGCAGGGCGGACGCATGTTCGCGATCGCATCCCTGAAGTTCGCGCCACGGCTCTAACTGCGCTGGAACGGTTTAAGCAGATCCTAACGACCCATGAACGCGAAGCCCAAACCTTCGGCAACTTCCCATCTCTGTTTATGGGACTGGTGACTGAAGCAGGCTTGTGGGAGTACTACGACGGCCCTCTGCGATTTGTTGATAGTGCCGGAAATATTATCGCAGATCGCTTAGATCCCACCCGTTTTGAAGACTTTATTGGCGAAGCCGTCCAACCCGACTCTTATCTAAAGTCTCCCTACTATCGTCCCCTAGGCTATCCCAACCAGGACGACCATTGCAAGGTTGATAGTGGCATGTATCGGGTTGGCCCCTTGGCTCGGCTCAATGTTTGCACACAGATCGGGACACCTCTGGCTGATCGAGAATTGACAGAGTATCGCGATCGTGGGAATGGTACGGTCACGTCTTCTTTCTTCTACCACTATGCACGGTTGATTGAGATTTTAGGGGCGATCGAACACATCGAGCAAATCCTAGACGACCCCGAGATTCTTTCAACTCATTTGCTTGCAGAGGCAGGGATTAACCAGCTAGAGGGCGTGGGTGTCAGCGAAGCACCGCGCGGCACTCTGTTCCACCACTACCACGTCGACGAAGATGGATTAATGAAGAAAGTTAATTTAGTTATTGCCACCGGACAAAATAACCTTGCGATGAACCGTACCGTCGCTCAAATTGCGCGACATTTTATTCATAGCCCCGACATTCTTGAAGGGATGTTAAATCGGGTTGAAGCCGGAATCCGAGCTTTTGACCCCTGTTTGAGCTGCTCCACCCATGCGGCAGGTCAAATGCCCCTGCATATTCGACTACAGGGTGCAGACGGGAGAGTACTGGATGAGGTTTGGCGAGATTAAATGGCAAAACCCAGGCTCAACGATCAAATGCTAAACATCCGATTAGGTTTTGCGTTTCTCAATCAGAAATGTATTGGAGGAGATGAGTATGTTTCATAAAGTTGTGGTTGCACTGGACTATTCTGAATTTGCTAGCCCAATTTTTGAAGAAGCGGTTTCCCTTGCAAAAGTCATGGGCGCTCAATTGCAGTTAATCCATGTGCTGTCCCTAGAAGATGCGCCTGGGTATCAACTTTCTCTCTATTCTGAGGGATACTACCCACCCTTAACGGAAGACAATCTTTACCATCGGGAGTGGACAGAATTTAAGAATCAGAGCTTACACCATTTAGAGGCCGATGTTGAGTCAGCAAACGTAGCAGGTGTGAGTGCTGAGTTTTCACAACTTTATGGGAGTCCCGGTAAAAGCATCTGCGAATCTGCTCGCCATTGGGGCGCAGATTTAATTCTCATGGGTCGTCGAGGGCGCACAGGTCTCAGCGAACTTTTTTTAGGGAGCGTGAGCAATTATGTCCTTCATCATGCGCACTGCGCTGTGCTGACGCTTAATACACCGTCTCAACCTCTCAAAGAAGTAGCTCGGGCGGAATCTCTGACGACAGAAGTCTAATTGAGGCTTAGGTATAGCTTATGTACACGAACGCAGTTCAACCGCCACCAAAGCAACGTAATGACTCCTCAAAACAAACGCATCCCAGTGGAGATCAGCGTTTTAAGATTCTAGACGCGACCTTAAAACGCCATCAATATCAGCAAGATGCGTTGATTGAAGTGCTCCATAAGGCACAGGATCTGTTTGGGTATCTAGAGAACGACGTTCTTCTATACGTGGCCCATAGCCTCAAACTTCCCCCCAGTCGGGTATATGGCGTGGTCACCTTTTACCATCTGTTTACCCTTGCACCAAAGGGACTCCATCGCTGCGTGGTCTGTACCGGAACAGCTTGCTACGTCAAAGGATCTCCTGCTTTACTGTCTGCCGTGGAACAGTTGTCTCATCTTCACCCTGGAAAAACCTCGCCTGATGGTCAACTTTCGCTGATGACCGCCCGTTGCCTGGGTGCTTGTGGAATTGCTCCCGCTGTTGTCTTCGACGGAACTGTGTGCGGACATCAAACCCCTGAATTGGTGGGCGATCGCATTCAAGCTTGGCTACACCCAACTGCGGAGGTGACATGATGGATCTGGCAGAATTAGAGGCGATCGCGCAACAGGAACATCAGCGGGAGACAGACACTCAAATTCGTTGCTGTGTGGCGGCAGGGTGCTTGTCGTCTAATGCGCTAGCGGTCAAAGCAGGACTAGAACAAGCCGTGTCTGAAGCGGGCTTGTCGGAACAGGTTCAGGTGCGGGGTGTGGGTTGTATGCGGCTTTGCTGTCAAGGGCCGCTGGTGCAGATTGATCGAAGTCAAAAGGATGCTGTGCTCTATGAAGCCGTCAAGCCAGACGATACAGCATCCATCGTGGCTTCCTTAAAGGGTGATACAGCGTCTGCCCAACGGGGCGATCTATCTCATCCCTTCTTTGCGGGACAGCGATCGATTGTGCTGGAAAACAGCGGCAAGATTGACCCAGAGAGAATTGAGGCTTACATTGCCGCATCAGGCTACCAAGCCCTCTACCATGCGTTGCGAGAATTACGACCCAGCGAAGTTGTAGATACCATTACCCGTAGCGGATTACGAGGTCGAGGCGGGGCTGGCTATCCTACGGGTGTGAAATGGGCCACAGTCGCTAAGTCCAAGTCTGACTGCAAGTTCGTTATTTGCAATGCCGATGAGGGCGACCCTGGCGCGTTTATGGATCGCAGCGTGCTGGAAAGCGACCCCCATCGGGTGCTGGAAGGAATGGCGATCGCCGCCTATGCGATCGGTGCTCAGCAGGGATACATCTATGTCCGGGCCGAGTATCCCTTAGCCATTCAGCGACTTGAACTCGCCATTCGGCAGGCTCAGCGCATGGGGCTATTGGGTAGCCAAATCTTCGACTCACCCTTCGATTTTCGGATCGATATTCGCATTGGCGCAGGAGCCTACGTCTGCGGCGAAGAAACGGCGCTGATGGCTTCTATCGAAGGCAAACGAGGCACCCCCAGCCCTCGACCGCCCTACCCAGATGAGCGGGGTCTATGGGGTTGTCCTACCTTGATTAATAACGTAGAAACCTTTGCCAACATCGCTCCCATTATTCGCAACGGTGCCGACTGGTTCGCGAGTATTGGTACAGAAAAGAGCAAGGGCACCAAAGTCTTTGCCCTCGCCGGAAAAATTGTGAATACCGGACTCATCGAAGTCCCAATGGGCACGTCTTTGCGACAGATTGTGGAAGCAATGGGCGGCAGCGTTCCCGATGGAGGCGAGGCCAAAGCCGTCCAGACTGGAGGGCCATCAGGGGGATGTATACCAGCCTCGGAATTTGACACGCCTGTGGACTATGAATCTTTGACAGCACTGGGTTCCATGATGGGATCGGGCGGCATGATTGTGATGGATCAAAAGACCAACATGGTCGATGTCGCTCGCTACTTTATGGAATTTTGCATGGATGAGTCTTGCGGCAAATGTATTCCTTGTCGTGCAGGTACAGTGCAGCTCTACCAGCTCTTAAGCAAAATCCGCGAAGGGCAAGCATCCCAAGGCGATTTGGCACTAATGGAGGAGCTTTGTGATGTGGTGAAATATACCAGCCTTTGCGGGTTAGGACAATCTGCCCCTAATCCGGTTTTAAGTACGCTGAAATATTTCCGACAAGAGTATCTTGCCCTTCTGAGTGAGTGAGGTGAGCCGTCAATGTCAGCAAACTATCCAGAACGCATCAATGCACTGTGGACGGTGTTTCTTTTGGGGACACTCTTCCATACGGATCTGGGGTTAATGCCTCTCTTTCACGGTCAAAACATAGCGCTGAGCGATGCCCACGGAACCGCTAATGTCTCAGGCATTCTGTGGCTCATGCTGGCCTTTTTTACGCTCCCGATGATCGCGATTATTGCTAAAACTTTTACCCATTCAAAACGTTATCGGGTCATCCATTTTGGCTTGACAATCCTTTATTCCGTGCTGAATTTCCTCCATGTGGCGCTGGATTTGATGGTGAAGCCGATCGCCTGGTATCAAATTGCGTTAATGCTATTTTTGTTTGGCGTTGGGTTGCTCCTCAATTGGGTTGCTTGGCAGTGGATGAAGGTACGGCGATCAAGCCATAGGGTTGTTTTAAGATAGGTTTTCGGTGAACTGGTACAGAAATACAAATACCGTCTCCCTGAATCGTAACGCTCAGCAGAATGCCCTCACAACTTCTTCATACTTAGCTGTCAATCTAGAGAATAAAGATATTGGGGAGCCTTCTCCCGTCTAATCTCCAGACCTTTGGGCATCAGGAAGAACGAAAGAGTAGAGGAAGCATCATGAAAACCGATTTCCTGATTGTGGGTAGTGGCCTCTCGGCCTTAGTCTTTGGGGCACTGATGGCCAACGCGGGCAAAACCGTCCGAATTCTAGAAGCCCATGAGCATCCCGGCGGATTTGGTCATACCTTCACGATGGCTAAAAAATACACCTTCAACGCCCAACTTCACTACGTCTGGGACTGCGGCGAAGGCTATACCGTCAATCGCGTCCTCAAAAAGCTCAACTTAGACAAAGAAGTCACCTTCGAGCGTTACGACCCCAACGGATTCGACCATATGAGAATGCCGGGTTATGCCCTGGACATTCCCTCAGATCCTCAAGAACTTATCCGGCGACTCTCTGATTTGTTTCCCCAAGATGCTGAGAACATCCGCAAATTTGTAATGGAAGTTGAAAAAACGAGCGAAGGACTGAAGAAATTATCGCCACCGATCAATCCTGGCGAAATGTTCAGTCATTTTGGGGAAGTATTTGGGACTGTGCTGAACTTGAATAGTACCCTTCAGAATGTATTCGACAAATTTAAGCTGCCTCAAGCTGCACAGACGCTCTTGGCGTTGCAATGGCCCGACTTCTTACTACCTCCGAATCAACTCTCGTTTTACGCCTGGGTTATTTTGTTCACGGGTTATCAAAAGGGTGCGTTTTACCCAACCCAGCATTTTGAGCATGTCATTCAGTCCTTGGTCAACACAATTGAAGCAAACGACGGAGAAATACTCCTCAACCATGAAGTCACAAAATTTATCGTCGCAGACAAAACGGTGACTGGGGTTCAGACGATGGATCTCATCACCCATCAGACCCATGAATTTGCAGGTGACGCCGTCATTTGCAACATTGACCCTAAAAAAGCCGCCAAAATGATTGGGATTGAAAACTTCTCCAAGACGGTACGCAAGAAACTCGATTACGACTATTCCCCTTCCAACTTCATGGCCTACTGTGCGGTGAAGGATCTCGACCTACGAGACTACGGCTTTGGGAAATGGAATACGTTTTATTCTGGGCACCAGGATTTGAATGAAGCCTTTGAACAGATGTATGAAAAGAATGACTTTTCCAATCCCAGTTTTGCCATCACAACCCCGACCCTACTCACCAACAAACATCGCGATTGTCCTGAAGATTGTCAAATCATTGAGTTTTTGACAGTCGCAAATTACAACTACTTCAAACAGCTTAAAGATATGGACAAGAAAGCTTACAGGCAGAAAAAAGAGGAAATCCTAGATTCCATCCTCGATATCGTGGAGAAACACTACATTCCGAATCTTCGAGAACATCTGGTCTTTAAGATTACAGGAAGCCCCACCACAAACGAACGCTTTTGCGGGTGTCCCAGCGGTAATTCCTACGGCTCCAGCCTCACCCCGCAAAATATGGGTTTAGGTCGGCTCAACCATAAAACCTCTCTCAAAAATTTCTATTTTTGCAATGCCTCATCCGGCTATCCAGGATTTGCCCCAACTTTTTGGACAGGTGCAATCTTGTATCAACGGTTATCGGACGATCGCATCTTAGGCTCAAATTAGCCTCACCCCCAACACCTCATTGAGATCATCCATTGGACGTAAAGCCATGAGAATCGCAATTATTGGCGGCGGCGCAAGCGGCTTGGTGGCGGCCTATTTACTGGATAAACAAGGGCATCATGTCACCGTTTTTGAAAAACAGCCGATTCTGGGCGGACATATTCGCACACTCAATAAAAACGTCAAATCGGATCGACCGGAGTGTCAAGAATTTCTAGAAGGCGGCGTTTTGGAATTTCCTACTGCCTTTAGTAGCTTTCTATCCCTCATGAAAGAGCTAGAGGTTGAATTGGAGCCAGTCGCAGTCGGCTCGGGGCTATTTTTACAAGACGGTCGTCACATTCTCTCAGCAGACATGATTAAAAAAAACTTCACCGGAATGCAGCGGCTGATCGAGTATCTGCGCCTCGATACACTTTATGCGCGTTCTGCCGCATTTTGGGTCAAAATGCAGTTTCCTAAAATCCAGGATTTTTACGACCAGCCCTTATCTCAACACTTAAAAGGCAAATGTATCCGAAACTGCTGGTTAAAATTGCTAACCATGTATAGCTACTCAATACCCTTCGATCTCATTGACAATTTCCCAGCAGAGTTGGCAATCCCAGCCTTGAAAGACTACGTTTTTGTAGAATGGGTCAGGGTTAAAGGCGGCGTATATTCCTACATTGAAAAAATCTTAGAACGCTTCAAGGGCAATATTTGGCGCGACGTTGAGATTGCGAGCGTTTCTAGAGCCACCTATTCCGTAAATGTCCAATTCTTGGATGGAGTGACGCAGACGTTTGACAAGGTTGTTTTTGCGACACCGCCGGATCAGGTAATGCAGCTATTGAGCGATCCAACACCCGCTGAAACCAAACGATTTTCCCCTTGGCAGGCAAACCATCAGACAACCGTGCTTCATACCGATACCTCCATGTACGATCGCTTCGGCATTAAAGAATTTTCAGAATTCGATTTTTTCCAAACCGATCGCGATTGGGGTTATAACGCCTATCTCAACCATCTGTGCGGCATCTCCTCGCCCGTGAAGTATAGTTTGGCGTTTCATTTGGATGATTGGATTGCCAAGGACAAAATCTTACAAGTTTTAGAACATCACACACCGCTCTATTCGGTCGAGTCGTTCCATTGTCGAGATGAAGTCGTGAGCACCAATGGCGAGAATAATACCTACCATGCCGGAGCTTATTTGGGGGATGGGTTGCATGAAGGGGCGATCGCCTCTGCGATGAAAGTAGCCCAATTGATTGGATAGCGGGATGTTCAGTTGAGACCGCCAACAGGATTAAATATCCTCACAACTTCTTCATGCTTAATTGTCATATTGATGAGAATGAGTCATTAGATTTCCACAATGGTTTCGTTAGGTTATCGGTGCATTCCTTCTCACCTTAAGCAACAAAGTTGAGAAACTTATGAAGGGACACACTCGCCTGTCCTCAAACTAAAGTCAGATTCTGCATTTTTATAAATCGATGGCAGCTCTGACAATCTCTTTTTCGTGGGCGATCGCAAACCCCACTTTTTCGCAAACGCGCTGCATGGCAGCATTCTCAGGCAAAATTTGAGCGACGATTCGAGTCAGGTTCTCATCTCGACCTACTTTTACCAATCGTTGGAGGAGTTCCGTTCCTAACCCCTGGCGCTGGAAGGCGTCGCTGACGAGTAAGACAAATTCTGCTTCCTGGGTGACATGCATTTTGCTCAAGCGTCCGACTGCGCGCATTTCATGGGTTCCGGTTACTGGATCTTTGCGATCTGCTATGAAGGCCATCTCGCGATCGTAGTCGATGAAACAGAGACGCATCAGCCGTTCATGGGTTTGCTCCATCAAGCGACGGGCAAGGGTTGTATTAAGGGGCGGTAGGGCGATCGCCCGATCTCGAAAGACTTCCACGAGCTGTCCGCCTGTCCCAAATAGCAAAATTGGGCCAAATTGCGGATCGATGGAACTGCCTAGAATTAACTCGTACCCGCCATCGAGATGAACCATTGGCTGCACCGTCACGCCCAGAAAATGCTCTGAACCGACCTTTTCCTGGACGGAAGTGGCGATCGCGCCATAAGCCCAACGCACGGCTTCAGCATCGGTGAGATTGAGCTGTACTCCCCTAATATCGGTCTTGTGGGTCACGGCTGGTTGACTGACAAAAGTTTTGTTCAAAGGTGTGAGATGCCAGAAATAGCTAGGAATTGACAAGACTCAGTACTCCGCAATGAGGCCATAAACTCCCTAACTTCCTGGGTAAGGCCTCTTTTCCCTCTTTGGGGAGATACTGGAAAAGAGGGCTATTTCAGGAGAGCGGTATGAAAGTTCCTCAAAATCGAAACCTTAAGCTCAATGAACTTACAAAACACCAAGTCCATCGAATGGCGCTGGAAACCCTAAAAAACAATCTAGCCCTTTTAAGTGCTGGAGATAGGTCGTCCGAGGAGAATGTCCTCGATATCTTACTGAGCGCGGCTGCCAACCGAACCAGCATCGACCGTGAATGCGACGAACTTGAAGGTGCACCCAGTCCGAATACCGTGCGAGGCGTGTTGCGGGATTCATTGAATCTTCAGACCCTAGAAAAGCAGCTTAACCAGGCGCTTGGGCAGGACTTGAATCCCGTTTACTGGCAACATTCTCAGCATATCGCGGTGGATCTCGTGGATATTCCCTATTACGGAACGGCGTTGAACAATCCCGACGAAGTCCGCCGGAGTAAGGCTAAATTAGGGACAACTCAGATCTTGCACCAGTCTCAATAAGGGTTGCCAAAATGGGCAGGCTCTAGAACAGGAGAGCGTAAGTTTCGATTCCGCACCCTTCTGCGATGGATCGGTAGTGAAGTCGAAGACCGATTACTTTTACGAGAAGCATTCAACTACCTGCTCTGTCACAGTTTTGTTTTTGAGTGAATTATTTGCTTATTGCGGAGTACTGAGGATTTCTCCTTTTTTGATGTGGAGATCGGCACAACTGACCTGGGCTTGTTCTGGAACAATGCCCAAGCAACCTGTTTCAGCACGCAAGCGATCGGTGCCCGTAATGTGGTCGGCGTGGACGTGGGTTTCTAGGCAATATCGCAAGGTTAATCCTAATTCATTGAGGAGTTTGCGATCGCGCCCAACCTTCTCCAACACTGGATCGACCAGAATTGCTTCTTTCAGAACTAGATCGGCGATCAGACACGTATAGGTACTGGATTCAGAATCGAATAATTGGCGAAATAACATGTTTCCAACCTCCGATGTTTGCTATCGGATATAGATCGCCCAAACTGAGCATGGAGCATGGTGAAAAATATAGTTACTGACACTCCCCAAAACTGCCTCAGCAATTCCACTGCGACCACCGCGACCAACGATGATGGTGTCAACTTCTAGTTCGCGAGCTACTGTGCAAATAACTGGAGCAGGATTTCCTAGAATATGCTTGGTCGTCACAAAAATTCCTGCTTCCTCTAACTGTTTGGCATACCCTTGTAGTTTACTCAGACTCGCTTTCTCCAATCTTTTCCAACTTTCCCAGTCTTCCAGTAATGTGTTGGATAGCACTCCAGAGTAAGTCTCATCCATTTCCGGTTGGGACGATCCCAGATCGGGCATATGATCAAAAAATGAAAAGGCATGCAGTAAGACGATAGATATTTCCTCAGATTTAGCCCATTCCAAAGCTTTCTGAATCAGCGTTTCATCGGTTTTGGAGTAATCGAGAGCCACTAAAACCGTTTTGTTCATATTTGACCTCCTGTGACAACCTAGGTAAAGTGAACCAGGTGGGGTAAGTTTTCACGTTTACCAACACTGGCCTAAGCATAGTGCTAAGAGTTGAGGAAGTTGTGAAGTCTGTCCCCACTTTATGTTTGGCTCTCCAATAGATTATTAAAAAACATTAATTTTTCTCTACTACCAGCGGAACAATTGGCACCCACAACGGACAGAATTAAGCGTAACGCATTAACGTTTTCATCGAGCCACCGATGCATCTCAAATTTTCTCAAGAACTCAAGCCTCTGATTGAACGTTTAGCGAGCCAACCCATTACGTTGGCTGAACTGTTGGCAAAAACTTCAGAGCAAAGCTTTGGCCTAGTAATTGCGCTTTTGACCCTGCCTTTTTTGCTACCCATGCCCCCTGGAGTCTCTACTATTTCAGGGGGAGGATGCATTTTGCTGGGACTACAGATGATGGCAGGCTGGAAGGCTCCTTGGCTGCCCAAGCGCATTAGGCGGCTTAAGTTTCCACAAGCATTGATGGCACGACTACTCAAGATGGTGCAGTCCATTACAAAGCTGCTTGAAAAATTTGTCCGTCCACGAATGCTTAAGCTGGTCAATAATCCATCTATCTGGCGACTAAACGGGCTTTGCATTTGCTGGCTGGCATTTTTGCTGATTTTGCCTATTCCCTTGACGAACCCCATCCCAACGGTTGGTATTTTACTGTTTGCGTTTGCCATGCTGGAGGGGGATGGTCTGCTGATTTGCATCGGGTATGGCATGACAATCGCGATTACGGCAGCCGTATTTGGTATCGGCTATTTATTATGGCGATCGCCAGAGCTACTGCACCAACTCCATACCAGCTCAATGCTTTGATAGACCTCAGTGCGATCACCGTTCAAAACCCCATTCTTTCAAAGTTTTACTGGTGTACGGCGGTCTTGCTATCTTCTCGGCCATAGGCTTTAAAGGTCAAATAAATGCCGATGGGACAAAGCATTATTGCCGATGAGATCGCCATCATGTCGGAGGCATTTTGAACGCCCTGTAGATAAAGCTCTGGGGCGAACATCCGGAACAGGCCAAGGAGCATGACAAACCAGCCCACGAGCGTTACGATTACAGGCCAACTCCGAATCCAACGGTTGTGAGCGTGGACAATCGAAAGACCAGCAATAAACAAAACGGAACCATTGAAATAAATGACAGGTGCAATATTGGCGACCCAGATGTGAGCATTCAACGCTTCGGATAGAGTCATCGCAATAATACTAGGGCCGAGCAATCCTGCAATATGCCTTGAATTTTCCATTTCCCACCTCCATAGCAGAGCCTTTGCCTCAAGCCAGTTGATTCCGCTCCGGTAAAACACCCCGAATCTTGGCAGCGATTAGTGTGGATAGCCTAAGCCAGACTAAACCAAAAGACATCAATCCACCTTGGAACACATTGTAGTCAGCAGCGATCTGCTCCCAGGAGTAACTTAAAACAACGCGCCCCAAGATAATCTCGAATGCTAGGGTAAGTACTATCCACAGCACGCCAACGCCTAGCAATTGGGAGACCCGCGACGCATGGAGCCAGCGGATAAGGAGAGTGGCGATCGCCAGAACAATGAATGCTCCCGTCGCAAATGAAATGTGGTGTGCTAGAGGATCGCCCAAAGATGGCACCAACCATAAGGTGCGTATCGTTCCATTCAGGCTCTCAGCAGCGATAAATATCAGCCAAATCACAGTACCTTTTAGAAAGATCATGGTTCACCTCCTGTTATAAATACGCATCTTAGGGCTGTAACTTGAGGAAATTGTCAGAAAGGATGGTCTTATACATGCTCAATGCCACCGTACGCAAACAAATTGCTAATCTAGGGTTTTCCAGTCGCAAAGTTCCTTCGGCGAGGTCATTTGTGGTGATCGATACCGATAAAAATTGCTGACATCTAGAACCACTTTATGGAACTGGAGCCAATCGATTCGTTCCTCACCCTTCGTTGAACGAACGATCGCGCCTTGGACAAGCTTTAGGTGCCCCTCTACATCCCAGGTCAATTCAGAATCAGGAACTTTATACCAGACTGCTCCTGGCCAAGAAAGCACCAGTCCCTCTCCTTGAATTAGATTGGCCTTTGCGGTTCCCCTAATGCACACGAATTCATCGGAATTGGGATAGCCGTAATAGCCCTCAATGTTTTGGCCCGTCTTGTTAAAGTTAAAGCAAACTCCTGCTCCGTCTCGCCAGTCAGCAGGATCAGGTTTGCTGCACAGTTGATAGGGGCCATCTGGGAGGGTGGCGATCGCATCTTCTCCTTGCATATGTTCCTGACTAACGCCCATCATGGCTCCATTAATCGATGAAGCAGTCAGGGCAACAAGCACCCCTAACACTAGGAATTTTAAAATTTGGAGGCTTTTCAGCATGCGATCAGTTCCTCCATCCAATGCAACCGAATCGAGCCGCTTCTGGCTATTTTAATGAGAGGTTCCCCCAACTTCCAGATTAAACCGTAAACATGAAGAAGTCGTGAGGCTAACAGAAAACCTAGGCCGGCTGATGCTCAGAGGCAAAATGGCATTGCTTAGGACTCTTAATCCTCACAACTTCCTCAAAATTACCCTTTAGTCTATATTCAGAGTCAAGAATAAGGAGTTATGCAATGAACTCGCCAGTTGATCGTGTTGATGAGCCAAAGGAACAGGTGACTATTGATGTCGTTCCAGTTGAATCTGAAGCTAAGACCGAAGAAAAAGTAACTGTGGAAGAATTTACAATCAGCGGGGACGGTCTTGTTGTTAAAGTTAAAGAACTAATTCACGAAGGTAATATCCGTCGGATTATTATCAAAAACGAAGAAGGGCGGGTATTAATTGAAATCCCTTTAACAGTTGGGTTTGTAGGAGGAGTGTTAAGCGCCGCGTTATTCCCAGTAGTGGCCGCTGTTGGCGTAATTGGTGCTATGGTTGCTCACTTAACTGTGGTGATTGAAAAAAGAGAATAAATCAGGGTCGTGAATTAAATAAGTACGGTATTCATCAAACAGGGCGTTGAATTAGATCTTATAGAGATGGACTGTCCTTTCTGTGACTCTCCTCCGATTAGCTATAGTTTGCAAGAATATTTAGGTGTCTCTATTTTCCGTTATAGCAATCGCAAACGACAAGGAATAAAAATGGCGACACTCATTTTGATCCGTCATGGACAAAGCCTTTGGAATGCGATGAATAAATTTACGGGCTGGGTAGATGTGCCTTTGAGCGAAAGAGGAAGAGCAGAAGCAACGATTGCCTCCTGTCGATTGAGTGGATACAGAGTGAATGTTTGCTTTACCAGCAAACTCATTCGTGCAATTGAAACGGCAATGATTTGCCTGACCGAACAGGACGATATTTGTGGCGGAAAAATTCCCATTATCAAGCACGAAAAAAACGACCAGGACTGGCATGGGTGGGACAAGTACGATAGCAACCCAGCCGAAGAATTGCCCATTTTCACCAATGCCGCCCTTGATGAGCGCTTCTACGGAGATTTACAGGGACTCAACAAAACAGAAACGGCAGAAAAATATGGAAAAGATAAAGTACATGAATGGCGACGTTCTTACAATGTGCGTCCGCCTGGCGGGGAGAGCCTGGAAGACACACAAAAGCGAGTCGTTGCCTATTTTGAAAACCGAATTCTGCATCATCTCCAACAGTGCGACAATGTTTTGATTGCGGCGCATGGCAACTCTCTGCGTTCGATCATCATGAAGCTGGAAAATTTGAGCCCTGATGAAGTAACCAAACTAGAAATCGCCACAGGTGTACCCATCGTCTATGAAATTGATGTCGAGGGTCAGGTCGCTAACAAAAAGATCTTGAACGATTAAACTTCATGTGTCGAACGCTATGTTGATGTGCAACATGGGCCTACACCCAAACCTTGGTCGTACATGAAACCTACCCCTTTATCTGACAACTCAGCCTATCGGAGGGGCCTCGATAGGATAAATAGGGGTTCAGCTCAGTCGTCTAGGGCGATCGCTCTTCATTTTCCTTTTTCACGCGCCAGCCTGTCTGAGTACCAACCTTTCCGGCTTTGACAAAGAGCCAACTCCCTCGCTGAAAAGACTCGCTTCCTTTGGGGCAATTTGGCTTTACCCCAATCAACCTTTCGATCTCGCCACTGGTTAACATCCAGTTTCCGGCATACGCGCGCTCCAGTGCCTCCATGTACCAGAGCGGATCTGTAGGGGGCTGGACTGGGGGTGCTAAAGGGGCACTGCGTTCGCTCAATACTTCAGCAATGGTTTCTAGGTAGCGATTAATCTGCTCGTAGATTGCCAAATACGGCAACGATTCGGCTGGAGCAAGTTCCTCCACCGAAGATGGTTTTACTGGTTCTGCTTGAGGATTCTCAGGCGACGGAAGTGGGCTGCTAGCAGATGAATCAGGCTGTTCTGCCCAGAAGTCCTCTTTGTCCTCAGTCGGCACAGACAAACTAGGCTGAGGTGCTGGGGAGGGGGGGTGAATTTGGAGCGGGGGCGGAATGAATTGCGCGATATCAAGTGGATAGTCGGGGTGCTTTGCACCTGGGTCTTTTTTGAGAATGGCTTTGAAATTGTGCTGTTGCAACCAGGCACGATTTAGTTGCATCGCCCAGTGCTGCAAGTAGTTTGCCGTTTCTTGATCGCCGTTGGCAGCCGATTGCGCTGATACTTGCTGCATCCTATGGACCAATCCGGGGCCGATTAGCTTCTTATTTGCAGCCAGCAGCTTATCCTCAGAACCACTTGGAGAGTCTAATAGGGTTTGGATAAATTCAAGATATACCTGAGAATTATCTTCACTATCCGTTAGCTGATCGGTCTTAGACACAAACAGGTGGTGGATTTGACCCGCCAGATTGTGCAGAAATGTAGCTTCTTTAGGATTGCCCCAGCTCGTCAGTTGCGATGCCACTTGCTCCATCACCTGCACCAGTTCTGGAGTGACTAATGCTTCATTCTGGCGCAGA
Organism: Acaryochloridaceae cyanobacterium OTE_25_metabat_464; assembly: GCA_031362245.1. GTDB lineage: Bacteria > Cyanobacteriota > Cyanobacteriia > Thermosynechococcales > Thermosynechococcaceae > JAAURS01. Next base: position 15,459 of record JANLSD010000110.1, read on the forward strand.
AGAATCCACTCTTCCCCCTTCGGGCAGACTAGCAGCTTTTGGATTAAGTCTACATAGGATTGAATGCGTTGTTGGTTCATATAGGCGAATGCTTAACGATATTCTAAGGCCACGACTAGCCTCTTCTAGAACTCAGCCGTATCCTTCAGGCATGAATGAAATCTAAGAGCTGGCGATATCTACGACCACAGCCTCACAAGGGCAGATTCCGAAATATCCAAACGCTCTTAGATTGCGACTGGAGCAATGATAATCGCCCAGACCATAATGGCTAAAACAAGTGCGATAATCCCAATCATTAAGTCTCTATATTCACCATGAACCGGAGTGGAGTGTCTCATAGCTTTGGCCTCCTCTGACTTAAGCCTTTCTTATACTTCTATTTTCCTACAAATCTTCTCAAGCAGCGAAATGAGCAATGAAGTTTCATATAGAGGTTTATAGGTTGGATAGACTATATGCAGTCGCATCTCTAAGGAAAATTTCTAGCTTTTAAAGTCTTCATTAATTTATTGATTGATTTACACTAAAACTAAGTAAAAGTATAAATAGTCAGAATTGAGTAAAGAAATGTAAATACTATACAAGCTTTTTTTGTAGGGGATTTTAGAACTTTAGGATTTCAAGTTACGCCTACTTAATATCTAAGGTTTGAGATTATGTCTAAAGGGTATATCTAGCCCAGAATCACAATCTTTTGAAGATCGATAGAGGAATCCCTATGTTAGTGCAAGTCTCTGAAAAAGAAGCCTTATCTCCAGGTAATTCATCTGCGTTCGCTCTTTCCTCCCCGAATGCTTTACTCAGTGTGTTAAAGCAGCTCCGACACGAAGTCGTTCAGGAAGGTCAAGACATTTTTACAGAATGGCGATCGCGCATTCATCGCCAAGCTTTTCTCAAAAGCAGTCTCAATTTGGCTTACTATCTGGCCTTACGGCATCACGACCTGCGATCGCTTCAAGCCGCACTGATGCCTTGGGGATTATCCTCTTTGGGACGCATCGAATCCCGCGTACTACCTAATCTAGATGCCGTCATTGCAACTTTAGAGGCGGTGTGCCAAACAAGCCATACCACTCTTCCCCAACATCCCGCAGTTGAAGACTTTTTTGAGGGTGATCGGCTGTTGTTGGAACAAACAGAAGAGCTGTTTGGGAAAACGCTCTCCCACCGTCGCGTCAGGATTATGGTCACATTACCGACCTTGGCGGCTAGCAATTACGAGCTAGTGCGGAGCTTGCTCCAGCGGGGAACCAACTGTGTGCGAATTAACTGCGCTCACGATGATGTAAAAATCTGGGAGGCAATGATTGCCAATGTTCGTCTGGCTGAAGCAGAAACTGACAATCCCTGCAAAATCCTAATGGATTTAGGTGGGCCGAAGCCTCGCCTGAGTATGGCGATTTCGCCCGATCCCGAACAGCAGCGCATCCAACTGGGCGATCGCCTTTTGCTGACGCGAGATCTGCCCACAACCGACGGATCGACCTATTCACAGGCTCAATGCAGTTTGCCCGAAGTGCTCGATCAACTGGTTGTGGGCACCACAGTTTGGATTGACGATGGGCATATTGGGGCCATTGTAGAGTCTATTGACAGCCAAGGGGTTCTGTTGCGGATCACCCATGCCGACTTAAAAGGTAGCAAGCTTCGTACCGATAAGGGGCTAAATTTTCCCGAAACCGAATTACAGCTCAGTCCGTTAACCGATAAAGATTTGCAAGATCTTAAGTTTGTTGCCAATCATGCCGACATCGTCGGTTACTCCTTTGTCCAGAGACCAGAGGACATCGAGCTATTGCAACGGGAGCTGCATCTGCTGCTGCCCAAGAATGCGCGCATTCCTGCCATTATCGCCAAAATCGAAACCCCGCTTGCGATTCGGAATCTACCGGAGCTGATCGTTCAGGCAGCGGGCAAGCAACCCTTCGGCATCATGATTGCCAGAGGCGATCTTGCAGTTGAAGTGGGGTATCAGCGTCTTGCCGAAATTCAAGAAGAAATTCTTTGGCTATGCGAAGCGGCGCATATTCCGGTGATTTGGGCTACTCAAGTTTTAGAAACGCTGGTCAAAAAGGGAATTCCTTCACGGGCAGAAATGACCGATGCAGCTATGGGAGAACGAGCCGAGTGTGTCATGCTCAATAAGGGGCCATTTATTTTAGAGGCTGTAACCATCTTGGATGATGTTTTGAGCCGGATGCAGGCTCACCAACTTAAAAAATCACCTCAGTTAAGGGCGCTTCATTCCTGGTGAATTCCTAAACTAAATCCAAGCAGGAGAACCTATATGACGGATGAAATAAAATCTGAAGCGGTTGAAGAACCCTCTCCTAACAGTGAAAAGCTTACCCTTGGAGAATTTGCTTTAGCTTCAATCCAGAAGCATTTTCATAAGTCGATTAAGCATGAAGAAGAGATCTTTAAGGATGAAGACCCGGAACCGCTCCATCAAATGCGGGTGGGGATGCGGCGGTTGCGTACAGTCCTGATGGTTTTTGCTCCGTTTGTATCGCTTTCGGCAGATCTCGATCGCGATATTACGAAGATCTCCAAAAGCTTGGGAAGCGTCAGAGATTTGGATGTTTTAGGACAATGGCTGCAAAGCTTTATCTCTGATTCAGCTCTAGATGACAACGAGTCGAAACAAATTAAAAAAGTCTTACAGCGCTTGAATCGTCGGCGTCAGAAGCAGTTTAAGCACATGTGCTTAACGCTGAAGGGAGATCAATATTTTCAGTTTACCGAAGAATTTCAACTGTGGTTGAAGTATCCCAGGTTTCAAGCTGGGGCTGAATGGCCCATAAAGCTCGTGTTGCCGGATTTGCTGCTGCCGTTGATTAACGGACTGTTGCTGCATCCCGGTTGGTTAGCTGCGATAGCCGAACCTATTCAACAATGGTCTCCTAACGCGGAAATAGCTGGAGATCAAGTCGAGATTTACCTTGCTGAGTACGGGACAGTTTTGCACGATCTACGGAAGCAAACCAAACGAGTGCGTTACCAAACAGAGTTTTTCAAAGATTTTTACGCCTCGGATTATGCTGAACAAACCTTTGAATTTCGAAACATTCAAGACCTTTTAGGCCAACTGCAAGATAGCCAAGTCCTCAGCAATTTTCTGGTTAAAGAAATGGGTCTTCAATGGAAAGAATCCATCCCCTCCTTAGAGCGTTACATGCTGAATCAGCGCCTAGAACAATGGAAAATCTGGCAACCCATTCAGCAAAAATACCTGGACTCCAAATTCCGAGACGATTTAAGAATGCTTATTTTACGAACCTGCTGGAGCACGGGCAGCGGATAAATTTGGAATCGCACTTTTAAGAATTTATAATCTTTTAACTCGAAAAATATGGGGCATAAAATGACTCAAAACGGATCGCCCAACAAAGATGAATTCCTCCACCCAAGGAGTCACTACTATGGTGAGTTCACACCTGCAAACTTAGCTTTTGACGCTAATTTACAAGAATTTGCAACCCAAGTTGGCTATGTCTGCGCTCTTGAAACAGGCGGAAAGATATCGGCCCAAGAGGCTTACGGACAAATTAAGCAGTTGTGCAAAATCTTGAAGCAGAGCAAAAAGGGATTGGGTATCGGCAAGAAAAATGATGGGCAGGAAAACGAGCCGACTTTATAGCTCAAGCTTTATATCTTTGAGGTTATGCAACTCGTTTGAATCGATTGCAAGAGGTCTTGTATGAGCATCAGAGTGGCTCACAACATCCTCAAAACATTGTTTTATGCTGGGGGGATGGAACATTTGTGTGCGATATTATGGTCGAACAATATAACCTCAACAGCCTTTCAGGTCTATCTGACACAGAAGTAGTCCATTGTTTAGAACAGGAGGGATACAACGAACTACCTTCCACTCAAAATCGAGGTTTGTTAGAAATTGTTCTTGAAATTGTGCGCGAACCGATCTTTTTGCTATTGATTGGTTGTGGCACCATTTATCTCCTATTGGGCGATGCCCAGGAAGCCTCCATACTCCTAGGTTTTATCTTCCTGATCGTCGGGATTAACTTGTACCAGGAACAAAAGACAGAGCGATCGCTAGAAGCCCTGCGAGATCTCTCCAGCCCCCGCGCCTTGGTCATCCGAGATGGTACGCGCAAGCGAATTCCAGGGCGTGAAGTGGTTCGTGGTGATGTGTTGGTGTTGGTAGAAGGAGATCGCATCCCAGCAGATGCTGCCTTACTGTGGTCTACGCACCTAAGCGTAGATGAGTCCCTATTGACAGGAGAGTCAATGCCCGTTAGAAAGAAGGCCATTGACCATGAGATGGAAGGAAGCCACAGTAAACCCATCGGTTCCCCCCTATTTGATACCTTGGTTCGTCCTGGTGGGGATGATCTTCCGTTTGTCTATTCAGGAACGCTAATTGTCCAGGGGCAGGGTATTGCGCAAGTGTATGCGACGGGTCTGCGCACGGAGATGGGGAAGATTGGCAAAGCGCTCCAGACTGTGCAACAGGAAGATACCGTTTTGCAGAAAGAAACGCGCCGCATTGTGGGCAAGCTGACTTTTGTGGCGATCGCCATTTGCATTGCGGTCGTGGTCATCTATGGCATAACCCGAGGCGATTGGCTGAATGGGTTTCTGGCGGGGTTGGCCTTAGCGATGGCGATCTTGCCCAATGAAATTCCCGTGGTGCTAGCGATTTTTCTCGCCCTTGGCGCATGGCGATTTTCGCGGCAGCATGTCTTGACGCGACGGACGCCTGTGGTGGAGACGTTGGGTTCGGCAACGGTGTTGTGCGTGGACAAAACTGGAACCCTCACCTTTAACCGGATGTCCGTCAGTAAGATTTATGTGGCTGGGGAATTTTACGATTTTCGGCTCCAAGAGGGAGAACCAATTCCAGAACCGTTTCATCCCCTGATCGAGTTTGGGATTTTAGCCAGCCGCAAAGACCCCTTCGACCCGATGGAAAAAGCACTCAGACAAGTGGGGGAGTCCTACTTAGCCCAGACCGAACATTTACACGATGACTGGGAAATCCTGCGCGAGTACCCGCTCTCCGGCCAATTGCTGGCAATGTCTTGTGTTTGGAAATCTCCCAAAGGACAGCTCACCATTTCAGCCAAAGGTGCACCAGAAGCGATCGCCGATCTCTGCCACTTCAATCCCGCACAGACACAGGATCTAGCACAGCACATCGCCAAAATGGCGGCGGACGGACTGCGGGTGTTAGGTGTGGCGAAAGCAACGCGGCAGCATCCTTCCCCTCGCCCTCAATCGACCCTTCCCGAGGGTCAGCATGACTTTGAATTTGAGTTTGTGGGGCTGGTGGGATTGGCGGATCCAGTGCGTCCGACGGTGGCCCCTGCGATCGCCGAGTGCTACACCGCTGGGATTCGGGTGGTAATGATTACGGGCGACTATCCCGCTACCGCGCAAAACATTGCCCGTCAAATTGGCTTATCACCTGCGACAGAAGTGCTCACTGGCCCAGAACTGGAGCAGCTTACAGACGAGCAGCTACTTTCTCGCATCAAAACCGTGAATATCTTTGCGCGGGTAGTACCAGAGCAAAAACTACTGATTGTAAACGCCCTAAAGCGCAGTGGCGAAATTGTGGCTATGACTGGGGATGGCGTGAACGATGCTCCGGCGCTCAAAGCGGCCCACATTGGCATTGCCATGGGCGATCACGGCACCGATGTAGCCCGTGAGTCTGCTGACTTGGTATTAATGGATGACGATTTTTCGTCGATTGTGCAGTCGGTCAAACTGGGGCGGCGGATTTTCGACAACCTTAGGAAAGGGATGGCCTACACGCTAGCAGTGCATATCCCGATCGCCGGAATGTCCCTGATTCCTGTCATCTTTGGGTGGCCTCTGGTCCTCCTACCCATTCATATTGCCTTTCTCCACCTTATTATTGACCCTGCTTGCACGATAGTTTTTGAAGCAGAACCCGCAGAAAGCAATGTGATGACCCGCCCGCCGCGCAATCCGAAGGAACCGCTGTTCAGCCGACGCACCCTGAGACTAGCACTTCTACAAGGGATGAGTGCGTTAGGGGTATTGGTGGGGGTGTTTGCGATCGCCTATTACCGAGGCAACGGCGAGTTTGATGCCCGTGCGCTGACCTTTACGACCCTCATCATTTCCAACCTGAGTATGATTCTGGTGAATCGGTCTTGGTCGCGCACTGCGCTGGAAACCTTGCAGACTTCTAACCGTGCGTTGTGGTGGGTCATCGGCGGCGGAATTCTATTTCTAGGGCTGGTTCTCTATGTTCCTCTGCTGCGGCACTTATTCAGTTTTTCTTTTTTGCACGTTGAAGATCTGGCGATTAGTTTCGGGTCTGGGATCTTTAGTATCCTTTGGTTTGAGGGGCTTAAGCTCAGTAGCCGCCGTCAAGCAACATAATCGTGTCTCACACGCGGATTGGATTGCAGGTATGAATTAATTGTTAGCGCTGATAAGGTCTGGGTAATACTTAGTATTATTTGATGGTTTTTTTGTGAAATTTGAGGTGATTCTAATTTTTACTAGCATGAAATATTAGCTGTAAAGCAGCATTCTTTAGGCTTTTAGGATCTCAAATTGCTAATTCTAGTTGGTAAAAATTAGACAGTAGGTATATACCTACTGCTTCCTCTATAAACCAGACCTTATACGCGCTAACGGTCAGCCCAGCCGTCAATATCCAACACGATTTCTGCTGGGGCAGCCTTATATCCTTTGATAAATCCATCTACCATCCGGCTTCGCATTGCTGAGACTTCTCGCTTGCTGACATGGTTTTCAAGGCGAGTTATGGTGGGTTGACTTGCCAGTAGGTCTTGCTCGGCGATGGGTAATCGGTCACAGGCTATCTTAAAAATGGGGTCATGGCGCAACGTATTACTGTCATTGGCATCCTCGTAGCCTCCCACGAGTTGATAGACGCGTTGGCTCACCAATTGATGCAGGCTATGGGTGATTTTGGTCGGATCGTGCCACGCTTGGATACACTCTGATTAACCCCGACAGACTTGCACTTTTTCCTCTGCTTGTCGGGCTAGCAAGATGCCTGAGTTTGAGCTTAATTCTAGGTCTGAAAATCGAACCACCAGTGGGCGTTAGCGGTAAAACTCATAAGGGAGTTCCAATTTACACTCTGTCATGGCAAAATTAGGGGACTAAAAACTTTGGAGAGCTTGATTCTAAATCGTTTTAAGCCCTCTTTTCCTCTTTTTAAGTCCCTTCATGAATAATCCAGGTTGGACGGGTTGGTGAGGGTGCCTGAGCTTTATGTGCGCTCAGATCTAAGCGAAAGGTTCCATGAAGATGTTGAGTCGGTGGTTGAGTATCGAGAGAAGGCTGAAGTGCTGGCTGAGCTGGAGTCTTTTGCCGGAGAAGAGCCAGAGGGGAGGGTGGATGCGATTTACGACGAGGATCTGTGCGCTTGGGCAAACGCTATCCGTAGCTATCTTCAGCAAAAGCGGGTGCGGTGTGCAGCTATCGTTCTGCTTGAGCAGGGCACAAGCTTATCGTTGGTAAAGCTATGGCTTGCGGGGCTGCTCGGTGGGTTTGAGATGCGGCAGGGTGGTGGGTTTTATGATGGGGCTGGGGTTGTGGCGAGTAATGGCAGCGCGGCGGCATGAGCTTGAGAAAAGCTGGCGTTGGAGCTTTCATGAGACGTGAAGGCGATCTCTTTTCGTGGAGGAGTTGTAGTAGTAGCGGGGATTGAAGATGAGCGATGGTGGGGGAATTTTCGTTAGGTTTGAGGGCTAATATGTGTTTGCCTAAATTCGGTTAAATATACTTCGCTAGTTGAATTTGTATCAATTGGTTTGAGTAACATTCTTCAATTGAGAGAGGCTGGAACGGC
>JANLSD010000126.1:0-2645 GCA_031362245.1 Acaryochloridaceae cyanobacterium OTE_25_metabat_464
CCAATGATTATGGTCGCAGTTGGCACATACATCGCAGGTCGCTATATATTCCGTGATGGTTTCTCGAAGGCTGGCTGGAATTGGGGTCAACCAAAACATTATGTAGTAGTCTTTTCACTCGCAATCTTTGTCTGGGTTGTCCCTACCATCCTCGAATTAGTCTTAGGAATGCGGAGTATTCCTAAAGGAGTTATGGTTCCAGACATCCTCGGAAATTTTCTACTTCGTTTTGTCGGTACCTTAATTCCAGCCTTTGGTGAAGAGTTTGGTTGGCGCGGCTATCTGCTACCGCACCTAGTCAAACAATACAGACTAAGAACAGCGCTGCTACTTCATTCATTTATTTGGTGGGCATGGCATTTGCCTGTACTTATTGGAATGGGCATGACTGAAAAACTTACTGATAATATGGGGACTTCAATCGCCATTACGCTTGCAGTCAGTCTAATTCCTAGCATGATGCACGCGATCGTTTATGCCTATATTTGGACTGTCACGCAAAGCCTTGCCGTTGTGACCGTCTATCACACTGCATTTGATGAAATTCGGGATGCAATCGAAACCTCAATTGGTTTTGGTTCTCTGGTTCAGATCTGGCAGATGCTGACGTTTACAGTGTTAGGCGGACTGCTGCTGTGGAAGGGGAATTGGAAACAGTTAACGGTGAGGAAAACGTGAGAAATTTACTGATTGCTTCTCCCACAGGTAAACAACTGGGAATCCCTTTTACTCCTGAACAATTTTTTGGGATTTTTGAGAAATATAATAAAGCTATATTTCCGATGCAATTTGTATTGATTTTAGTGGCGATCATAGTGATTTTTATGGCGGTAAGTCGCAAACCGTTTAGAAACAAAATTATTTCAGGATTACTTGGGTTGCTCTGGCTGTGGACAGGGATTATTTATCATTTAATTTTCTTTACAGCAATCAGTTCACCTGCCTATCTGTTCGGTACATTATTCATTTTTCAAGGCTCATTGTTTTTATACGAAGGTGTGGCACGAAATCGTTTAAGTTTTCACGCCAGTTGGAAATTTTACGGCATTCTAGGCGCGATATTTATTGTTTATGCACTGGTGATTTACCCGATCATTGGCTATGCGCTGGGGCGAATTTTTCCGACATCACCGACATTTGGCGCACCCTGTCCGACAACCATTTTCACGTTTGGCTTGCTGCTCTGGACAGACAAGAAAATTCCATTAAATTTATTGATTGTTCCAGTTCTATGGTCGATTGTAGGAACTTCAGCAGCTCTAAGCTTCGGAGTCAAAGAAGATTTCGGATTGCTTGTGGCGGCAACGATGGGAACTGCTGTGATCGTCCATCATAATTTAACACTGAAAACAGAACAAATATTATAAATTTGCCAAAAATACAATCAAAATACTGGAGATAGTAATGACTAAATCAATTTCTCTCGATGCACTCTGGGATTCAGCGACACCTACTGAGCTTGTATTCAGCCCAGATAAACGCTCTCACTTGCCAGAAGCAGCAAAACGGTATCTCGAACACGCGATCGCACCTGGAACAAAGATCGCTTCTGCGGTTCGGTGGAAGATGCACGGCGAAATTAAATTGAAAAAGTGGATTCCATTCACAGCTGAGCAAGTCGTTTGCTGGGAACATGGACTGATTTGGAGTGCTACAGCATGGATGAATGGCTTCTTGCCCATTGTCGGATCGGATCGCATCATTGACGGTATCGGTGCGATGCAGTGGAAGCTGTTAGGATTATTCCCTGTCATGACGGCGAATGGTGCTGATATTACGCGGTCTTCGGTTGGTCGCCTCCAATCAGAGTCAGTGTGCTTGCCGTCTGTGTTCTATGGCGATGACGTTTCATGGACAAGCACAGAGTCATCGGAGCTAGACTTCAATTTACATTCCAGCTTTGTCGTGCAAGGCGAGAGAGCTGAGCTAGATTTCACTATTGATCGAACGGGTCGTCTCAAGACCTTCAAGTTACCACGCTGGGGCAATCCAGACGGTGCTGAGTTCCGTTATGTGGACTTCGGTGGAATTTTAGAAGAAGAGGGCACATTTTGCGGCTATACCATTCCGACCCGTCTACGGATTGGATGGTACTTTGGCTCTGAGCGGTTTGAGTCGGCGGGCGAGTTTTTCCGAGCCACAATCGATGATGCAATCTATCGTTAGGCTGGTCGGGCGGCAGGGAATACCAGTGAAGGATCTGATAGGCAAGTGGCTTTGCTTGGATCGCCGCTCATTTTAATCATTAGTCCACAATTCTACGTCAAAGGAGATGATGGAAAATGAGAAAATATCCCGTTACTTGGTTCTATATCTTGGCTTTTGGTATCTCCTGGCTTGGCATGATATCAATCGTGTTAAGCTCGCGAGATATTGCCCCATTTGACAGTCCCTACTTCCAGTTTCTTTCCATCTTTTATGTTGTTGGTCCCGCTCTTGCGGCTGCGATCGTGGCTCAGGTAGCGCATGGTAAGACAGGGATTCGGTATTTGTTCAAGGGACTGATCCGATGGCGAGTGGGACTGGTCTGGTACATCATAGCGGTGCTGAGTCCTGTAGTTCTTTTCACTGTGGCGCAAGTCGTCACGAAATTGCTGAGCTTGCCCGTAACAATCGCAGTGCCACAAGTCAATCTATCTCCCTAT
>JANLSD010000155.1:0-5578 GCA_031362245.1 Acaryochloridaceae cyanobacterium OTE_25_metabat_464
AACGCAGTCTTCAGGGTGCGCTTCAAGGTGACGGAAAATGGTGATGTAGCGCCAGTACCCAATTTTTTCAGAGAGGTAAGTGGCGTAGAGAATAAACTTGGGCTTAAAGAAGGTATAGCTGCGGCTCTTGGTCAAAAAGCCAAGATCTAAAGACATGCCAAAGTCTGACATTGCCTTGTTGAGAAAGCCAGCATGACGGGCTTCATCTCGAGAGATGAGGTTAAAGCATTCTGCCAGGAGTGGGTTTTTCTCCTTGAGGCGACGGCCTAGTTCTTTGTAGAGTAAAAAGCCAGAAAATTCTGCGGTACAGGAACGCTCTAGAAATTCCATAAAGAGCTGACGGGTTTCACCATCAATGTGATCCCAAGCCTGATCAAATTGAGCATCGCGGACAAAGTGCTTTTGATTGTAGTCAATGCGAAGCTCTTCTACGAGTGCGCGCAGTTCATCTTCATTGACGGAAAGGTCCATTTCGGCCATTTCGTCATAGTCTGTGGTGTAAAAACGGGGTGTTAAAATCGTCTCCTTCGCGGGCATCTTAGCGTTCGCGTGGAGTTCTTCAAGATTAGGTCTTGTGGGGGTATTAACCATGGGTACTGTGCCGAATGGGTGCTATATCTTACTTAGTGCTCTACACGCGCCTGTAACCCATGTTACCTGAAGCCTTTGGGTGAATCGGGCGATCGCCCTATAAGTGTTACGTTTTTCAACACTTAGCCTTCCTTTGGATACCAAAGAGATTCAATCTGTTGGGCCACGGCGATCGCCGCTTCCCGTGTGTTGGTATCCAATAAAACCGTCACATGTCCTAGCTTTCGTCCTGGCTTAGCATCCGCCTTGCCATACCAATGCACCGTAGCATGGGGCACTGCCGCTAATCGCTGGCGCTGCACAAGATAATTGGAGACCGCCGTTTCAAACCCCAATAGGTTGACCATCACTGCGCCTAGGGTATGTAAAGCCGGATCGCCCAAGGGTAAGCCACAGACAGCCCTTAGGTGCTGCTCAAACTGAGAAGTCTTACTGGCATCAATGGTGAGATGGCCTGAATTATGGGTGCGGGGGGCTATTTCGTTGACAAACACTTGTCCGTCGGGGGTCAAAAATAGTTCAACGCCAAAAATTCCGATCGCATCCAAAGATTCCAGCAGCGTTGTCGCAAGGGTCTGGATTTGAGATTGGGTTGCGGGAGGGAGTGGGGTAGGGGCGATCGCCCAATGACACACCTGATTTTCTTGATGGGTTTCTACCACAGGATAGAGCGCCATTTCCCCCGTCGCAGACCGAGCTGCCATCATGGCTAACTCCCGTTCAAAGGGCACAAAAGCCTCTACCATGAAGCGTTGGTCAATATCCGTTAAATCATGGGTAAAACCCTGCCAAAACTGCTCTAACCCCGCTGCGCTGTGAATAATAAACGTACCCTGTCCGTCATAGCCATGACGACGAGATTTAATCACCACTGGAAAGCCAAACCCGAGTGCGGCTAAATCCGTTTGGGGCGTGATGGTAGAAAACGCTGGTACACTGACGCCAATCGACTCCAAAAAGCGATGCTGCTCATACTTATCTAGGAGTGCAGCCAGTACCGATAACCCTGGACGAAAGCAGACGCCCTGGGCTTCCAAATGCCCAAGCGCATCCAAATCCACAAATTCATTTTCAAAGGTAATCACTTGACATTGCTGGGCCAGTTGCGCCGTTGCGACAGCATCATCAACAGACGCAAGAACTGCCTTAACGCAAAGGGCTGGGTCTTCTTGGAGACTATTACTCAGGGCTGGATCGGTCGTGTATGGGGTTTGGATCACAAGCTCTAGGCCCAAAGACTGCGCGGCCTCTCGCAACATCCAGGCTAATTGCCCACCCCCAATCACACCCACCTGATGGATGCTAGATGCAGTAAATAATTGAGCATTAGTCATATAAATCAGCAGACAAAATTAATTTCATGGGACTTTTGTTCAACACCTTGCACGATCCCACCCCAGCCCTCTTTTTATAAGGGAGGGAGCCAGTTCATGTTCTTCCCCCCTTTATAATGTGACGGTGTACACACAAATCTGAAATAACTGATGAGTTTAAGCTTGAGCACCCTGCATTACCCCACCCCAGCCCTCCCCTTATAAAGGGGAGGGAGCCAGTCCATATTCTTCCCCCCTTACCAAGGGGGGATTGAGGGGGATATTGCAGGGTGTTTTGAGAAAGTCCAACTTGTGTGTACATCGCAGCATAGGGAGAGGGGCTGGGGGAGAGGGGCAAATGCAGAAGTTATTTAATCCACGATCCTAAGCCTATGACTTAGCCTTTTTCTTTTGCTTTTTCGCGCCTTCTTTTTCCAGTTGCTTAGCCCGTTTCTCCGCATCCTTCACTGACTTATCTGCAGCTAATTTCCCAAGCTTCGCTTGATCCTTTTCCTGCGCTATTTTCTCTAAATAGTAGTGATAGTCTCCACGATACAGCCGCAGTTCTCCATCCCGTACCTCAACGATTTTGTTCGCGACCTGCTCTAAGAAAAAGCGATCGTGAGACACGATAATGGCGCTGCCTTCATAGTTCTGAAGCGCTTCTTCTAGCATCTCCTTGGCGGGGATATCCAAGTGATTGGTCGGCTCATCCAGAATGAGTAAATTCACAGGGCGCAGCAGCATTTTTGCCAAAGCCAGTCGTGCTTTTTCACCCCCGCTCAAAGACTCAACCTTCTTAAAGGCAGTATCTCCACTAAACAAAAAGCGGCCTAGCAACGTGCGAACTTCTTCGTTGCTCCATTTGGGCACTTCGTCATGGATGGTTTGCACAACGGTTTTTTCTAGATCTAGGGCTTCGGCTTGGTTTTGCTCAAAGTAGCCCATGATCACATTGTGCTCACCCAGCGTAACGCTCCCTTCATCGGGCTTTTCGCTGCCGATGATCATGTGCAGCAGGGTAGATTTGCCCGCACCATTAGGGCCAAGGATAGCAATGCGATCGCCCCGTTCAATCAGCAGATGGGCATCCAAAAACAAAATCTTGTCGTCGTAGCTTTTGACCAGGTTTTGAATTACCACCGTCTCCCGACCACTGCGAGGCGCATCGGGGAACCGAAAACGCAGGGTACGCATGCCGCCTGTCGGTGCTTCAATCCGCTCAATTTTGTCGAGCTGTTTTTCACGGCTTTTAGCCTGAGTGGATCGGGTCGCACTGGCGCGGAATCGATCTACAAAGGTCTGCTGCTTTTCAAGTTCTTTTTGCTGACGCTCATAGGAGCTGAGCTGAGCGGCCTGCATTTCTTCCTTTTGCAGCAGGTAAGCGGAATAGTTGCCCAGGTAGTTTGAAGATACCCCGCGCTCCGTTTCCACAATCTGATTACACAGCCGATCCAAAAAGGCGCGGTCATGGGAAACCACCACCATTGGCGTGGTTAGCCCTCTCAGATAGTTTTCCAGCCATTCAATGGTTTCTAGGTCTAAGTGGTTGGTCGGCTCATCCAGCAGCAGCAAATCTGGGGTTTGCAGCAAAATCTTGCCCAAACTCATCCGCATTTGCCAACCGCCACTGAAAGCGCTGACGAGGCGATCGCCATCTTCCGCCGTAAAGCCCATTTCCGGCAAAATCTTCTCAATTTGGGAATCTAGCCCATAACCATCCAAAGCCTCATACTTGCGCTGAAGCTTATCCATCTTGTCAATCAAGATATCCAGTTGCACTGGGTCAGCAGTTTCCATTTTGCTGTGCACGTCCGTTAGGGCGTTATGCACCGCATTGGCCTCATGAAACACCGTCCAAAACTCTTCGCGCACCGTGCGGGTGGGTTCTACCTCAAATTCTTGGGTGAGATAGGCAATCTTAAGACTGTTGGGACGAACCACTTGCCCCGTGGTCGGCTCCATTTCGCCTGCAATAATTTTGAGCTGCGTGGATTTGCCTGCCCCGTTGACGCCCACTAGGCCAATGCGATCGCCCGTTTTGACTTCCCAATTAATATCCTTGAGCACTTCCCCCGTGGGATAAATTTTACTGACATGTTCCAGGCGTAGCATGGGAGTCTCCAATCGGTCGCTTATACAATTTTAGGCAGCAGCTCAATACCAACGCCAGAGCGAAGACTAAACAGTTCACTATTATAGAACCCTGCGTCATTCAGACGCTGACCTTGGGTAGTCTGAGGTAATTAGGGGGGGTAATCTAGATAGACGATAATGCAAAGGGCGTTTGCTGCTCATTATCCTAACCGTCATCGCCTCGTTTGTAAGTGCTCTGAGGAACCTTTGCTCCATGGATGTCAAACAATGGTTAAATCGCCAAGAACCCAATTGGCAACGGCTCATTGCGCTCCTCAATCGCGCTGAAAAGCAGGGCATGAAGCAGTTGTCTGCCCCTGAGGTGCAAGAACTCAGTAGCCTGTACCGCAAAGTTAGCTCAGACCTCTCCCGCGCCCGCACCCATGAGGTGGGTTCCGTGGTGACTGATCAGCTCACCAATCTGACGATGCGCAGCTACACCCAAATTTATCAGGGCGGTCGCCGCCAAAATTGGCGGGATGTCCTGGAGTTCTACCTTCGAGGGTTTCCGGCAATTGTGCGCGAAACGTTTCCATACATTGCGGTTTCTACAGCCATTTGTTTGCTAGGTGCTTTAGTAGGCTGGTGGTTCGGCTGGCGAGACCCTGCTTTTTTGCCTATGGTTATTCCCGAACATATTTTGGATCTTGTGCAGAATAAAGGAAAACTTTGGATGAGTTCCATTGTTGGAATTGAGCCGATGGCCTCTTCTAACATTATGCAGAACAATATTAGCGTTACCATTTTGGCCTTTGCGGGTGGTATGACGGCGGGGATCTTCACTGTATTTTTGCTATGGACGAATGGGCTGTCCATAGGGGCGATCGCCACGCTAGTTGGCAAATATCACCTGGCCTATCCTTTCTGGGCGTTTGTATTGCCCCACGGTGCCCTAGAACTGCCTGCGATTTTTATTTCGGGTGGGGCGGGGCTGCTGTTGGCAAGGGCGATCGTGTTTCCAGGTCAGTACCGGCGCAGAGATCAGCTCAAATTACTCGGTGGCAAAGCCATTCAGCTCATGTTTGGTGTGGTGCCCATGCTGTTTATGGCAGGAATCATCGAAGGGTTTTTCTCCCCCTCCCCTGTTGTGCCCTCGTCGTTAAAATATTTGGTGGGCACGGTCTTGTTTAGCCTGCTGGTGATTTACCTCAGCTCCCGATCCGCCATCCCTCAGGCAAAAGCATCTCAATAGCCTCAAACAGACTGTTTTGATTGCTATTGCGGTACCCTTAAACCAAGGGGGAGAAACTACATTTTAAATGTTGCAAACATCACCAGGTTGCTCCCTTGGGCTTTATTCTCTGGCGAATGAATTATGCAATGTCCCTTTTGTCAGCATACCGATAGCCGAGTTTTAGAATCACGCTCTGCCGAGTCTGGGCACAGTATCCGCCGTCGGCGTGAATGCCTAGAGTGCAGCCGCCGCTTTACAACTTACGAGCGCATTGAATTTGTTCCGATTACCGTCATTAAGCGAGATGGACAGCGCGAGTCTTTTGATCGGTCTAAGCTTTTGCGAGGCGTGATGACGGCCTGTG
>JANLSD010000169.1:0-25083 GCA_031362245.1 Acaryochloridaceae cyanobacterium OTE_25_metabat_464
AAATATATCAAGGGTTCCAGCAATCCGCGCAGGCGGATTTCGTTCTTGTAGCTGCGGTTTCAACCGCCAAGCGAAAAGTTTTGTCAGTCAACCAGGGTTTCACCTCTAGGTGATTGCCCCATAACTATTTCAGCAACTTCTGATAGTACTCCTTGATTCCACTCACTCATCCCTTCACCGCCACTAAACTCATCCCGATCGCCCTTACTCATCATCCACCCCCAGTTCTGCCTCAATCTCCTCAATACTTGGCAAAGACGATCTCAACTCATCTGGCAAATTTTGAGTAATTATATACTCACTTACCCCAATCGGCTTATGAATATCCCGCAGCGTATACTCCACCACCACATCATTCTTAGACTTGCAAATCAAAAGACCGATCGTCGGATTATCCTGCTCCGTCTTCAGAATTCCATCCACCGCTGAAATATAAAACCCCAGCTTCCCCGCAAACTCCGGCTTAAACTTCACAGCCTTCAGCTCAATCACAAAATAACAATGAAGTTGGACATGATAAAACAGCAAATCAATGAAAAACTCATCTCCACCAACTTCTAGCTTATACTGCCGCCCCAAGTACGAAAATCCCGCCCCCAACTCCAACAAAAACCGCGTAACATTCTCAATCAGTGCACTTTCTAACTCCCGCTCATCATGCTTCTCTCGCAACATCAAAAAGTCAAAATTGTAGGGATCCTTAAGCGTTTCTCGTGCCAAATCAGATTGTGGTTCCGGCAATCTTGTCTCAAAATTTGTAATTGCCTTACCTTCCCGCTGATAAAGTCTACCCTCAATCTGATGGGTTAAGACCGAGCGTGACCAGTTATTTTGAATCGTTTTCTGAACATAAAACAAAGCTTCATCAATGTCTTTAATCTTGGTAACAATCGTCAGATTATGCCCCCAAGGAATTTGCGCTACAAGTTGTAGCGCAATTACAGATTCAGCCACCCAAAACTGATGCCACTGACGCATCCCCTCTAGATTACGTTTTGAGAACCCCTTCATTTCTGGGAACTCAGTCTTCAAGTCCTTGCTTATCTGCAACAGAAAACCATCTCCCCATGCCGCCTGTTGCTGCTTCGTCACAATCCGTTCCGCCAAATCCCAATACAGAAGCAACAGCTCTTGATTCACCGCGATCGCAGCCTTGATCTGTGAAACCTGAATCCGCTGCTTAATTTCTAGAATAAACGACCGATATTCACTCGTTTTGACTAGCGGTTCACCCATCGCTTTGCTGACAACTATCTCCTTAGACGTTACAGATTGAGGTTCACGACCTATCTTGATATTTTCTGCCCTCACATAATAAGCAGTTCTTCCTCTCCCCCGCTTTCCAATCAACCCCTTATCAGTCATCTCTTTTAAGAGCTTTTTAGCCTGAGATTCCTTGAATCCAAGCAAACGCTCCACAGCTAGTGCAGTAATCGCCTGTTGAGGCGTGGGTAAACATCCTAAAATGCGCTGCTCTTGATCCGAGGCTTTTTCAATGTTCATAGCTTCACCCTCGCCAAATTCTCAGCAATAGCTTTATTCAACGCCGCTTCCTCCGCCAACTGCGCCTCAAACTCCGCCTTCAGCGTCGTAAACCGCTCCACAAAATTAAAATCATCCTCCTCATCCGGCAACCCCACATATCGCCCTGGCGTTAGCACATAATCTAATTCCTTCACCCGCGCCAAAGACACCGAAGCACAAAACCCCTTCACATCCTCATAACCTGCCTCCCCCGTGCGCCAAGCATGGTAAGTCTTCGCAATCTGCTGAATATCCTCCGCCGACAGCTCACGGGAGCGACGGTTAATCAAATGCCCCAGATTCCGCGCATCGATAAATAAAATCTCATCCTTACGCGGATGCCCATTATTGCGCGCTCGATTCATGAACCACAGCGCCGCCGGAATCTGCGTATTCAAAAACAGCTTCGCAGGCAAATTCACAATGCAGTCCATCAAGTTCCCATCCGCAATCAGCGCCCTACGGATATCTCCCTCCCCACTCGTTTTACTCGTCAGCGCCCCCTTCGCCAACACCACCCCAGCCCTCCCCGCCGGAGCCAAATGATAGACAAAATGCTGCAACCAAGCAAAATTCGCATTTCCCCCTGGCGGCACACCATACTGCCAGCGCCCGTCTTTACGCAACAGATCGCCGCTCCAATCACTCACATTAAACGGCGGATTGGCAATGATAAAATCGGCCTTCAAATCCTTATGGGCATCATTGAGAAACGAACCCTCGCTGTTCCACTTCACCTGCGTACTATCAATCCCGCGAATCGCTAAATTCATCCGCGCCAGCCGCCAAGTCGTCTGATTGCTCTCCTGCCCATAGATAGAAATATCGTTAATGCGCCCCTGATGCTCTGCAATAAACTTTTCCGACTGCACAAACATCCCACCCGACCCGCAGCAAGGGTCAAACACTCGCCCTTTATAGGGTTCCAGCATTGCCACCAACAATTCCACAATGCTGCGCGGCGTATAAAACTGCCCACCCTGCTTGCCCTCAGCCAGCGCAAACTCCCCCAGAAAATACTCAAATACATGGCCCAGCACATCCGCACTGCGAGCCTTCGCATCCCCCAGCGCAATATTGCCCACCAAATCCATCAAACCGCCCAAACTCGTTGGGTCGAGGTTCTGCCGTGCAAAAACCTTCGGCAACACACCCTTCAGCGAAGGATTTTCGGCTTCGATCTCATCCATCGCCGCATCCACACAGGTACCAATCTCAGGCTGCTTCGCCTTCGCCAGTAAAAACGACCAACGCGCCTCTGGTGGCACAAAGAAAATATTTTCAGCCTTGTATTCGTCCTTGTCCTCCGGGTCAGCTCCGGCATACTCCCCTTCGCCCGCTTCCAGCTTGTTAAACATTTCCTCAAACGCATCAGAAATGTACTTGAGAAAAATTAGCCCCAACACCACATGCTTATATTCAGCCGCATCAATGTTCTTACGGAGCTTATCAGCAGTCTTCCAGAGCTGTTTTTCTAGAGGTTCTTCTTTAACTTCTTTGGCTTTTTTTGCTCTGGCGATGACCATATTAATTCCTTGTCTCTAGCAATGGGAGGTGTTAGGTTGTACCTCATTATCGACTAGCGATCGCCCTTGGGGTGGTCTTACCGGAAGGATGGGGGCGATCGCCTATTCTTGAATTCTCAAAAATTGACCACACCCAATGAACCAGTCCTATGGTGGCTACGCGATGAATTGAAAACCGTAGTCATTCAGCTCAGTGAGCGGTAAATCAAGTAAAAGGGCTTTGCAATTGCTTAACTAGGGCTAGTAGACTGCCGCTGGTAGTACCACTTCCAAGTCACGCTAGAGATAAAATTAGTCAAAATATGAGCCGTCACTGGCACCAACAAATTATGGGTCATAAACGTGCTGTAGCCCAGCGCCAGACCCACAATAGAAGCCCAAAGCACATAGGGCCACTGCTGGAGGCTGCTCATGTGCAAAATACCAAAACAGAGACTAGAAACAATTAGCCCCGTCCAATTTAATCCTAGCGAAGGCAACATAATGCCTCGAAACAATAATTCCTCACTGAGTCCCGGCAATAACCCTAACCAGAACAGATCTGGCCACATTAAGGGCTTCAGAATAAGCTGTAGATAAATATTGGCAGATTGTTGATAGTGGGGCCAAAATTGGTACAGCAGCGCGCTACATCCCGTAATGACTAATCCTAAACTCATGCCCCAGAAAAAGTCTTGGAGGTTGAGATTGAATGCAATCTGAGGCGTTGAATCTAGCCGCAGCCAGATCTTAGCCACAACCAGTAAAATGACGGCCGTAATCCCCATCGCAATTAAGATTTGGGAGCGGCTGAGGGGGTCTAATTCAGGTTGCTGAGACGTCGGTTTCACCACAGTGAGTATTTATGACGCATTCCGTCTTCTAAACGGTAGCAGGTTTAGTCTCATCCATGCTGCTCTTTTGAAGTGCGATGGCTGACATCTTTGCCGTGAGGGCATCTGGATTTATCCCTGCCCGCATTGCCACCAGCATCCCAATCGACTCTCCATAGGACTGTGCCCGCCACACAGATAACCCAAGGGCATCAGGCGTGACGTTGAGGGTAGTTGAGTTGTCGGCAACGGTAATAATTTGGGTGGCGGTCTGGCTCCAGCTTAGGATGGCGCTCCCACCACAGGCACTTTCAGGAATCACGACTGCGTTTACTTCGTCGGTTTCTAGGTCGTATGCCTGTCGTTCCTCCAAAACAAACTGCGGTGCACGGCTGAGTCCCACCAACACACAGGGTAAAAACGTATGGCCCAATTCTTCCGCCGCAGAGCGGGGACTAAGATGGGGTTCAAGGGGTAACGGTGAAAGGGCAGGCGCGTGGGCGCAGGGAATACCAAAGGTACGAACCACAAGATGGCTAATGACCGCTTCTGCCCCTGCCAAGGGGTCAACACCTTGACCGTGGCGATAGTCTGAGAGGGCGGCGCTGTCGATATTTTCAGGGAAGCGGGCTACCACGGCGATCGCCGTAGCCCCCATCTCCCCTATCAACTTGTCTGCCGCCCGCAGCAGGCTATCTGGATTTTGAATAGTGCCCCAAGCTGCACCAGAATCCGCAGTATTGAGCGTGACGCCCAAGGGCTGATCGGTCAGTACAGCATCCGTCAGCGTTAGCCCCAAGGTGGCACGGGCAGCATCTGCGGCCTGAAGATGACGAATTTGTAGATCTGGCTCAATGGCCTGATCCAGAATTAGACCAATCCGATTGCTGTGGACAGGCCGTAAACCCCAATGTCCTGCCGCAAATTGATCTAGGCCGTAGCCTTCAACGTACAAGGCATTGGGAATGGGCCAGTAGAGCTGCGCCCCGTTCATAACGTTGGGATGGGTGATGAGGCGATCGCAGACACTTGCCATCGCCCGCGCCACGGGCAACGCATCTCCCGCGTAGCCACCAATGGCAGCCCCAATACCCGTGGGAATAATAAGCGCAACCGTAAATGGACGTTGAATCAATTGCAACAAAATCGTCCTCAGCTAAACCTCAATTCTAAATAAGTCATAATGAGTTGAATAATAGGCTGGCATACTGTGACAAGCCTTAATCTTGCAGAAACAGTTGTACATCAAAACGACTATGGAACCTGAAAAACAGCGACCTGTCTGGCAAGATACCTCCTCCGCTGCACTTTTAATCAGTTCAGGCAAGACAGCAGATCAGACCATTGATCTTGCTTGTCGTCTGGTGGCAAAAGCCAGTACTCAAGATCCGCAACTGCTGGGTCTACAGTCTTTTCCTATCACTTTAGGAACAGCCCGACTCGAAATTTGGGCACATTGCCTCGCGGCTGAACTTATGCGGCAGTGGCAGACTCTTACGGTCTCAAGTTCATCCATCACGACCATTCTGGCTGAACTTGGGTTGATTAGTGTAGAGGGAAAAGCCCCCTTGATCGATTTAATGGGTAAAGCCGGTGCTCAGACGTTTCCCATCGTAGAACTCCAGGAACGGCTTCAGAAACTCTATCAACACCAACAGCAAGAGAAATTAGAATCTTCCAAGCTCCAAGCTTGGATCGCCCACGAAGCGTCTCGGTTGGCTGACTGGTTTCACCAGATGCCGACGGCAAATTCTTTAATGTTCCAGTCCCCAGAGGAAATGAGTGGATGTTTAGTGAAGCTCCAACTCTATGCACCCACACTGCACACCCAAACATTGCAAACGCTGAATGCCTGTTTCAGCCAACTGAAACTATCGGGTTCCCAGGTCATTCTGGCGCATCTAAATGGATTGAGCCAAGCCTTACAAGACACCTTAAATGACTATGAATTTCAGAGACAGGAACGCCTCAGGCGAGAAAGTGGCGCTTGGCGAGCGTACCATAATTTAATGACCCAAATAGAGACACATCAATGGGGTTCTTCTGGTAAAGGTAACTTAGCATGGGAGGCCGTATTGCGAGCACTGAACTTAATTTACGTCAGTAAATTAGAAGCTGAAGCTTATACGCTTGGGAGTCAAATTGTCAGTGACCTGATGATGCAAACCCGTCAATATGCTGCTGGGGTCGCTGATACCGATATGTTGTTGACCCATTTACACCATTGGTTTGCGCAAAAGTGTCCCCCCGAGTCAAATCTTTCCCCCGTGTTAAAGAGCTTTTTAGCCGAGCGCATTAACCCTCAGGAGCTGCGCCGTCAACTTGAAAAGTGGCTTGGATATCCTCTGCTTCAATGGGGAACTGTCAAATTGATTCAGCAAGAAGCCCTTCGGGAGCAAATTCTGGCTCAAATTCAACCGATTTGCTGGGCAGTGTATGGTGAATGCTGTGCTTCCTTAGCGCTAGGGGTATCCGCTTCCAACATTCAACTCACGACAGTTGGGCATTCTACCCATAAACCATCTCATCCTGACCTCATCTTGTAGCGCTGAAGATAGGCCAAAGCCATCACGGGTTTGCTGGTAACGATTTTGATTTGAGTGTTTTACTACAAAAGTTTTTACTGCAAGACTTTTTACTGCAAGACTTTATGGTTCATGCTTCTCCCAATCATCAAGCCGTGGTCTGTAACAACTGTCGCTATGATGCAAATGCGTTGGCGGCCACCCATTGCGAAGTCTGCGGTCAGTCGCTTGAGGTTCAAGACGCCGCCACTTCATCTAAGCCGAAGCGATCTATCCTCTTGGGTTGGCTTGGGATAGCCGCTTTAATGCTGCTGGGAATTGGGGGAGGATTGTGGTTGTGGAAGCATCAGGACAATGTGCCCAAAACGGCGAGCGGCCTGAGTGCTGCGTCGGATATTCAGCTTTATCCATCCATTCGGGAAGTGCAAAATGTCCCAACTGGCATTTTCAATTATGGAGGAGCGATCCTATTTGCCCCGCTAGCAAAATACGGCATGAATGATGCGATCGCCCAAGCCCACCCAGAATTTCGCCTGCGCTATACCGAACCCATAAACAATAATCCAGGGTCTGGAACGGGTATTGGAATGTTGATGAACAGTCAGCTCAGTTTTTCTCAGTCAGGTCGTCCCCTGAAAGAGGCTGAGTACATACAGGCCAGAAACCGTGGTTTCAAACTCGAACAGGTGCCCGTTGCTCTTGATGGCGTTGCATTTTTTACACATCCAAGCCTCAACATTACCGGACTCTCGCTAGATCAAGTGCAAAACATCTTTAGGGGTAAAGTCACCAACTGGGAGCAGGTAGGCGGGCCTAATGTGCCCATTGTGCCAGTCAGCCTAGAGCCTAAACTGACCAGTACAATTCAAGTTCTGTTTGAAGGCTTAGAGGGAGCTACTCTGCGTTCTGAAGCCGTGATTGTGCGGGACTATACCGCCGCGATTCGCACAGTATCAGAGACACCGGGTGCCATTTCCTATGCCTCAGCGCCTTCTGTCATGGGTCAGCAAACGATCCATATCCTTGCATTAGCCAAAACAGACTCTAACCAGTATGTGCAAGTTTCGACAAAGGGCAATCAAATTAATGCAGAAGCCTTGCGGGATGGTACCTATCCTTTTACAAGACGATTGTTTGTGATCATTCGTCGAGACGGTACCTTGGACGAAAAAGCTGGAGTGGCCTACGTCAACTTTTTATTGTCTGCTGATGGGCAAAAAATCATTGAAAAGTCTGGATTTGTCCCAATTCGCTGAGACGCATTTTCATAAACTACTAAACGTGTACGTTTTGCAGCACCACCGCTTCAACTTGAGCCATTCCTTGATTGACCGCAGTAATAGCCCACCGCAGCGGCTCCCCTTGCGTTTTAAGCTGTGTTTCAATGGTGTCCTGAAGAGGACGCTTGAGATCCCTCAGATCAATTTCTACTGTGATGAACTGTGTCACCATAATGGCGCATTTACCCTGGCGCTAAGACTGCCCGAACTGAAGACCATAGACAATATCTTCCTTGTTTGACTCAATTTTCAGATCCGAGCGAGGGTAAGACACACAAAGGAGCGCATAGCCCTTTTCTACAATCGCTGGCCCTAGGCCCATTGCATCGACCTGCTCCACGTCACCCGCCAAAATTTGGGCGGCGCAGGTCGTGCAAACCCCAGCACCGCAGGAAGTGGGCAAATCAACCCCAGCAGCGTGGGCGGACACTAAAACAGTTTGGTCATCGGGCACGAGCACGGTGTAGACGGTTCCGTTATGGCTAATTTCTGCGGTGTAAGTGTTGCCCATTGGTAAAACGAATTAACTCAAGATGGATGACTGTACGGTCTTCTAGTATAGAGCTACATTTTTTCATATTCTGGTACGTTCTGAGCGAGATCGCGTTTACGAAACGCGATCGACCTAGCCTCCAGCAACCTTAACTGCGATCCCCACGAGGCCACCCGCCAAGATCAGCCAGATGGAGTTGATCTGAAACCGAAAGATGGCAATACTGCTCAGCAAAGCAACTGTGATTGTTAGCCAGTCTAGAATCGCAGCACGACCTAGGGTATAAGTCACAACCGCCATCAACCCTACGGATGCCGCATTTACACCATCTAAAAAGCCACTGGCCCAGGCCGATGAGCGGATTTTTGCAACCCAAGGGCCAATCACTAAAATCAAAATGAAAGAGGGGAGAAAAATGCCGAGGGTTCCTGCGATCGCACCTCCATTTCCCGCTAACAAATACCCCACAAAGGTTGCCGTGGTAAACAACGGGCCAGGGGTGACTTGACCAATGGAGATCGCATCTAAGAGCTGCTGGGAGGTAAGCCAATGCGATCGCTCTACTAAATCTCGCTGCAAAAACGCCAGCAATACATACCCGCCGCCATAGAGGACAGAGCCTATCTTCAGGAAAAAGAAAAACACTTTCACCCAAGACACCGATGCGATCGCCGGAGGTGCTGCCGTTGCCAGCACACCTGGGAAAAAGAGCACTGGAAGCTTAGTCCCCCAGCCATTTGTCCCATTTTTGAGGAGTGTTACGCCTAGCCCCGCCAGCAACAGTAGCATCAGCTCATTTGCGCCTAAAGCAAAGGCCAGGATGACGGTAAGGGTGGCGATCGCAGTCCATCTATCCTTAACCGCTTTTTGTCCCAGCTTCCAAAGTGCCTGCACCACAATGGCGATAATCACGGGCTTAATGCCGTACAGCAGCCAGTTCACCTGGGGCAACGCCTGATACCGGACATAGGCAGCCGCCAATCCCCACACCATCAGCATCGCAGGCAAAATGAAGCTGGTACCCGCTAGCACCACGCCCCAGAATCCTGCTCGTTCATAGCCAATATAAATGGCCAACTGCGTAGAGCTAGGGCCAGGGATGAGGCTCGTCACCCCTAATAAATCCAGCAGCTTTTCCCGCGTCATCCAGCCCCGATGCTTCACTACCTCGTCGTCCATCATGGCAACGTGGGCAGCTGGCCCTCCAAAGGCGATCGTCCCTAGCTTTAGAAATACTCGCACTAGGTCTTTGAGCCGCTGCTGACGCTGAGCTGGCCTTAGGTCTGCATACTGCTGGGCATCAGGTTGAATTTGAGCCTGAGGATCGACCACAGCTTCATCTCCTATGCAGGCTTTTGGGGAGTTCTGAACTACAGATCTGTGGTTTCCAGCCCTAGCTCACGCTTGAGTAGGTCAATAGAATGGGGGTCAATGTAACTGTCACAGCACACCACATGAGGGATCCGGATCAGATCATCCGACATTTTGGCGATCGCCCCTTTCACAATGGCACAACTGGCGCGATCGCAAATAATCGTCTGGGATTGCTTAATCAAGGCCCGTAGCCTAGGCACATCCTGGCACTGGGCCGTCATCACATATAAATCTTCGCCCCGTACACTATGAACCATCACCTCCGCAACCCCTAGGGTGCCAGAGCTAAGGCTCACCAGACCCACACGAGACCCAGCGGGGAGTGAATGGATTAAGGCCAGTTCACGCTGATAGTTATAAATATCAATGGCAATAATCCGAAATGCCCTGCTGGCAGGCTGATCAGCTTGCTGTAGCTCTTTGAGCAGCGTTTCGGCTTGACTGCTGAAATAGCGCACGGTGACTAAAGTTGCGGCACTGCGCTGGGTTAGAACCTCCGCCAAATCTTCTAAGAATACAAGCTGAACCGGAATAGAGAGCGCACTTTGCAGCTCTTGGACAATAATTTCCCCTGCCCCCAAGTCATGACGCGGCACCGTCACCAAAAGCTGAGTACTGGCCCGCAGGCGCTCATCCATCGCCCGCAGAAATAAATCTCGGACTTGGTTGAGAGAATATCCCTGTTGCAAAAAGCCATCCAGGCTTTGCTCAATCATTTCCCTGATCGGCACAGGCGTTGCATTGGCAGGCTGGGTATTCTCTTGGCCTAAGGCCCGCACGTAAATGCCAGAACCCATGTGGGCTTCCACAAATCCTGCGGTGGCGAGGCGCTCATAGACCTTACTAATCGTGTTGCGATGCAGTCCCGTTTGCATTGCCAACTGGCGTGTGCTGGGCAGACGGTAGCCTGGAGCGTACTGACGAGAGGCGATCGCAAAGCAAATCTGGCTAAAGAGCTGTGTCGAAGCCGGAATTTCGCCATCGGTTTGAATATGAAATTCGATCATGCTGGGACTCAACCTAGTGCGCGATAACCGGACTTAACCTTAGAAGCATTTTTAATCAATGATGTGCCTGTCTGGGCAAAAAATAAGCCGCAATTTCTTCAGACCCAACGGGAGATAATGTCATCATCTAGAACGGGACACCAGTGCTTCTATGAGTATCTACGAAATCCAAACCTCAATGGTTCTCTTACCCAATGGAAATTTATCCATTGATGCCTATGTCGCCCAGCCGACCCAATCGGGTTCCTTCCCAGCCGTCATCGTATTTCAAGAGATTTTTGGTGTCAATCACCACATCCGAGATGTCACAGAACGTATTGCAAAAGAAGGCTATGTGGCGATCGCCCCTGCTATCTTTCAGCGTCTTGCCCCTGGGTTTGAGACGGGCTACACCCCTGAAGCGATTGAACAGGGTCGAGCCTACAAAGTGCAAACCAAAGCTGAAGAGCTAATCAGCGATACCCAAGCCACCATTGATTATCTAAAGGGTTTGTCAACAGTGCAGGGAACGGCGATCGGCACTATTGGGTTTTGCTTTGGAGGCCACGTCGCCTACTTGGCTGCAACCCTACCAGATATCAAAGCCACCGCCTCTTTCTATGGTGCGGGCATTGCCACCCTAACCCCAGGCGGAGGCCCGCTCACCCTCAGTCGCACAGCAGACATTACTGGCACAATATACGCCTTTTTTGGCGATCAAGACGCCAGCATCCCCAGCGCTGAAGTTGCCCAAATCAAGGAAGCGTTAACAGCCCACCAAATCCCCCACCAGATTTTTTGCTACCCAGCCGATCACGGCTTTTTCTGCGACCAGCGAGGCAGCTACCAACCTGCCGCTGCCACTGATGCATGGCAAAAAGTACTCCAGCTCTTTAGCGCTGAACTCTCTGCCTCCCATAGATCTAGGGCATAAATCTTTGGCGTCCCTAAGCGTCTGTCCCTAGAGAAAGCTGCTGGGCCTTAGCCGTTTCCGCCGCCGAAGAACGCCGACGTCGCCGACGCGGTGCACCTTCTTCATCCTGACTTTCTTCCATCGAGGCTTGTAAATTCAAGTCTGGAGAGACCGCTTCATAGGGCAAAGATAGACTCATCGATTCATCAACAGCATCCACTGGACTGGATGGCTGCTCAACCACTGGGGCTTTAACCTTGGATAAAGAAATTTTGCGAACCGGAATAACTTCTCTAGTCGTTACCAACGTCGGCAAAGCCACTGCTTCGGGAAAACCCTCGATGTCTAACGTCGCTGGGCTAGATTCAACAGAATCTGTATTAACGAAGCTGGATTCTAAAGAACTGATTTTCGCCCCATTTGTCTCATCGACGGTGGTTTCATCGACACGGTTCTCCGTCACACTGGTTCCACCATTCCCATTGTGGATATGTCCAGGGGGGTAAATTTCAACCACAGCGGTACGGGGGTTTTTGACTTCTCCATCAAACAAAATTAAGGGTGAAATCCCCATAAAGGCAAAAACATCCTGCTCTTCTTGGGACATATTGACCGCAATAATCTCAGGGGGCTTATCTTCCCGCATCTTGAAGCCATCAAGGCGACTGGGCTTAACCCGTTCTGGCGGTGCTTTATCTGGAATCTTTTTGCTAATCCCATTGGATTCGACCGCTACAATGCTAAGCGCAGGAACAGGCGTAGGCGTAATACTAGGCGCAGGCGTAGGCGTAATGCTTAAACCACTTGGCGTTTGGCGCAAAACCTTCCCTGGCAGAACCGTACCGTTGCTCTCTCGGGGCAAGATTTCTCCCAACCGACGACCGCGACGACGGCGTCTAGAACCTTTGTCTTGATAATTGGGATGATTGGTTAAATCCAGCTCTTGAAGATCGTCCGATGGATCGAGGGAGAGGTCTGACTCTCGGACATTGATGTCTGGCAGTCTTAAGGTAGAAGGGCTAGGCGATTCATAGGATCTTAAGACCGGAATCCGCTCAACCATTTCCCCAGCGGCATCTGGTGCTTCCCCTGGCAAATGGGCAAGGTGGCCTAGGCCACCGCAGGTATGGCAAGGCTTGCTAAACAGCTCATAAATGTTCTGCCCCATCCGTTTACGGGTGAGTTCCACTAAGCCCAGCTCCGTCAGTTGGGCAATCTGAGGACGAGCTTTATCCGCCTTGAGCGCCTTATTGAAATGCTCTAGCACCTGAAGCTGATCGCGACGGGCATCCATATCGATGAAGTCAATGATGATGACCCCTGCAATATTGCGCAGCCTTAACTGTCGCGCAATTTCGGTCGCCGCTTCACAGTTTGTCCAAAGCACCGTCTCACGGGCCGTGGCGGAGCGAGTAAAGGAGCCAGAGTTGACATCCACCACGGTGAGGGCTTCGGTGCGCTCAATAACGATGTAGCCACCTGAGGGTAAATCTACGCGAGGTTTGAGGGCTTCTCGAATGGCTGCATTGACGCGGAAATACTCTAAAACCGAGCTGCCTTCACGATGCTGATCGACCAAAACACCCTGGGGCAATCGATTGCCGTTCCAGTTGGTCAGGTGCTGCTTAACGCGTTTAAGTCCCGTGGCAGAATCCACCACAATCCGGTTCACGTCAGCGCTGTAGACATCTCGTAACACCCGCTGAATGAAGTCATCATCACGGTTGAGGAGCGCAGGGGCACGGGTAGAAAGGGCCTGCTGCTGAACCGATTCCCACTGTTTTTGGAGCTGGTCTAAATCTTCAATGATGGCGTCTTCAGAGACATCTTCTGCTTCGGTACGGACTAACAGCCCCATGCCCGCAGGTTTAATGAGAATCCCCAGCGCTCGCAGCCGGTTGCGTTCGTCTTCGTCACGGATTCGGCGAGAAAGATTGACCCCTTTGCCCGAGGGCATGAGGACTAGGTAGCGTCCTGGTAGTGAAATATTTCCGGTCAGGCGTGGCCCTTTGTTTCCGGTGGGTTCTTTCATGATCTGAACCAGCACTTTCTGCTGGGGGGCCAGCAGTTCAGTAATGGCTCCAGCGGTCTTTTTGAGCTTTACAGGCCCTAGGTCACTGACATGAATAAAGCCATTACGCTCGGTATCGCCAATATTGACAAATGCTGCATCAATTCCAGGGAGGACATTCTCGACAATGCCGAGATAAATATCGCTAACTTGGTGCTGACCCGTGGCAACGACTAACTCTTGGATTTGATCTTCTGAAAAAACGGCAGCAATGCGATGCTGCTCCGCAATAACGATTTGTTTGGACATTCAAATTCCTCTATACGGTTCAGCACCAAACCTACAAAATGCCTCAGGTTAAGGGTTTGGGCTAAATAACGCGCTGTATTGAGTGGGATATAAAATTGTTGAAGCTGTTTGCTGTCTAACCCAAAGCTAGCGTCTCGACCGAGACGCTCAAAGCAATGGTGGCTGTCCGCAGCCTACTGATGAAAAGCAGTAACCGCCGGAAAACCTTTGGAGTAAAAAAGGTTGGCAAACAACTGAGGCAGGTAGAAAGAGAGCACACCTACAGTATCTAAGTCATTGCTCACTCTCTCAGTCAGACACTTTGTGAGGGTGAAGATGGGTAGGAGCAAATGCTAAAAATCTGTGGTGGCTGGTGAAGCCGCAGACCTCACAAACAAAGTTGTTGGCTGCCTATACCTAATTTGATGGGTTAAATCATAACGTGGGGGTCAAAATCTAAGATCCCCTAACGCGATGTTAAACCAAAGCACTTCATTTCGTCAAAATTTTAATGGACTAAAATACTGAGGACGCAAATTATGAGTGCTTCTACCCATTCTACTATTGCGCCGTAGCTATCGCCAGTCATGCCCTTCAGCTTTTGATAAAACCACGCTCCCACGCTCCAAGACATGATTCCCCCTAAGGCGAGGTGGCCTAAATGACGTTGCCATAACTGCGGTTCAGCAACCATCGTGGTGAGGCTAATGCCTACGAACAGCAAAACGCTAGGCCATAAATCTTGGGGCATTTGAAGGTTGCGGCGATGGAAAGCTCCTTTGCCTTCGGCTTTGAGGTAGGGGTAAAGGGCGATCGCCAGCCATTGCCCCCACCGTCCCCAAATCGGGGCAACCATCAGAACAACACAGGATCGCGGGGAGGTGAGTGCGGCGATCGCCCCCACTTTTATCAAAATCAACACCACCGCTGCCATGACGCCAAAGGCTCCAGTACGGCTATCGCTCATGACCGCGAGGCGACGCTCAGGATCGGGGACGGCAAGACCATCGGCAGTATCCATCACGCCATCTAGATGGAGTCCTCCAGTGATGGCAATCCAGGCCGCAACCACAAGGACGCCTCGCAAAAAACTAGAGAGGGGGATCTGGAGGAGTAAAAAATTGAGTCCGGCGAGCAGAATCCCAATCAGTAATCCTATCCAAGGTGCCCAACGAGCAATGCGGTTGAAGTCTAAAGGCCATGTAGGCGGTAGGGGAATAATGGTGTAGAACACCATTGCGCCCCCAAGCTGACGAAGGAGCTGGAGAAAGGCTTTAATCACAAAAAAGATGAACGCTAGCTTGAATCTACCTTGAGAGCCGTTAAGATGGTGCCAGTTTGTGGCAATACACCACTATGAAACGGCGAAATTTTTTATTCCTAGCAGGTGGCCTATTGTCTGGTTGTGGCGCAGCAGCCCAATGGGGTCGCCAAACCAATGCTCCAGCAGCCCGTCCCTCTGCCACAACGATCGCACTCAGTGGCAAAGCCATTGGGCCAAAAGGTTTCTACGCTCCAGTGCGGGGGGATGCGCGGATTGTGGTCATCAGCGATCTCAACAGTCAGTATGGCTCTACAGACTATGAGCCAGAGGTACACCAGGCGATCGCCTTTCTCCCCGCGTGGCAACCCGATCTGGTTCTGTGCAGCGGCGATATGGTAGCAGGCATGTCCACCCAGCTTAGTGACGATCAGGTGCAGGCCATGTGGGCAGGCTTTGACCGTGTGATTGGGGCACCGTTGCGCAAGGCCAATCTACCACTGGGGTTTACCCTCGGTAATCATGATGCCTCGGGTTCTTTGGGTGCAGGAGGGCAGATGCCGTTTGAGCGCGATCGCCGTTTAGCCGCAGCCTACTGGAACAGTCATCCACCCCAGCTTCAGTTCATCGACCGTGAACATTTTCCGTTTTATTACTCGTGTACTCAAAACAATATTTTCTTTATGGTCTGGGACGCCTCCAGCGCAGTCATTTCCGCCCAACAGCTCGCCTGGGCCGAAAAAAGCCTTAACAGCACTGCGGCTCAGCAAGCCCCCCTTCGGATTGCGGTGGGGCATTTGCCGCTCTATGGCATTGCGGTGGGGCGCGAAAAACCAGGCGAGTTTTTGGATCAAGCTGAGATGCTGCGATCGTTTTTAGAAAAGAACCACGTCCACACCTATATCAGCGGTCATGACCACACCTACTTTCCGGGCCATCGCGGAGAGCTACAGCTTCTGCAAACGGGGGCTTTAGGAACGGGGCCACGTCGTTGGCTAGGCAGCGACCTCTCGCCCCGCAAGACTCTGACCGTAGTGGATGTGGGGCTGTCAGATACTTCTACTCGTTATACCACCTATGACTTGACGAACCGAACCTTATTAGATGCCAAAATTTTGCCCCGCATGATTACGACCGCCAGTGGGTCTGTGCTGCGGCGTGATATTACCCCCAACGCACTAACGCCTGAAGAAAAGGCACAATTTTGGGCGTAATTCAAAAAGCGCCTACCCTCAATTCTGAGAGAGAAGGTTGCTATCCGAGGGATTTCTATCCCAGAGATGGCAAAAATATTGCGCTGGGAATTCCAGCCGTTCGCTGATAGAGCCTTCCGCGAACAGAAACAGCATCACTTCTAAAGACAATATAAAAATTATCATAACGTTACATTCTGTAATATTCTAAGAACAGGAGCATAACGCCTCTTGTGATGAGACGCTTATAGATAGTCATTTATAAATCGAGTAGAGAAGAAACTTATGCCGTTCACTATTGATACTGCCCGGGGCATTTTCCCAAATACTCTAGCTGCCGACGACGTTCCAGCAACGATCGCCCGGTTCACACAGCTCAGTGCCGAAGATCAACTGGCATTGATTTGGTTTGCCTATACCGAAATGGGTACAACCATCACCATCGCCGCCCCTGGCGCTGCGAACATGATTCTTGCTGAACTAACGATGAATGACATCAAATCAATGTCATTTGCTCAGCAAACGCAAGTCATGTGCGATCTCGCCAACCGAGCTGATACCCCTGTTTGCCGCACCTATGCCTCCTGGAGCGTCAACATTAAACTCGGATTTTGGTATCAACTTGGAAAATGGATGGAAGAAGGTGCAGTTGCGCCTATTCCCGCAGGCTATAAGTTATCTGCAAATGCTGCCGCTGTACTCCAAGCGATTCGGGGCTTAGAGCAGGGTCAACAAATCACCGTTCTGCGCAACTCCGTCGTTGACATGGGCTATGACACCAGCAAAATGGGTGGTTACACCAGAGTGAGCGAGCCAATTGTTCCTCCTAAAGATGCAGCAGTTCGCACCTCCGTCACCATTGAAGGTCTCAACAACGCCACCGTTTTGGGCTATATCGACAATATGAACGCCAATGACTTTGATGCAGTCATTAACCTATTTGCAGCGGATGGCGCATTGCAGCCTCCATTCCAAAGACCCATTGTGGGACGAGATAACGTTCTACGCTATCTGAGAGAAGATTGCCAAAACCTAAAGCTAATGCCAGAGCGTGGCGTTGCTGAACCTGCTGAAGACGGATTCGTTCAAATTAAGGTAACAGGTAAAGTTCAAACCCCTTGGTTTGGTGCTGGTGTTGGGATGAACATGGCATGGCGCTTCTTACTTAATCCCGACGGTAAGATTTACTTTGTCGCGATTGATTTACTGGCTTCTCCTAAGGAGCTATTGAATTTTGCTCGATAAGTAGAGCTAAGTTTTGATAGAGTGAGTTGGGGAAAATTTCTTTACCCCAACTCATTATGACAATAAAAAAGTTGATAAATTTGACCACAAGAATTGTAAAATATTAAGCAAAAACTTAGGCAAAAGCATGCAGGGAATTGATGCCGACTGGTCTGAATTAGAAAAACAAGTTGCTGAGAAGGTTTTCCTGGAGGCTTACAAGCGTGAAACCCAGGCTCTGGTGACTGAGATTTGTGAAAAAGCAAGTTTGGTTACAGAAATCAAAGACATATGGGGACTGCACGACTACTTGAGTGCGAAAAGGCACGACATTGATGGCAAATATGACTTTGACTACTCTGCACTCATCTTTGTTTTTGCAAAATTAGTGAAAGAAAAATGGCTATCCTTGGACGATCTGGATGGATTGGGGACAAGTAAAGTTGCTAAGATTGTGGCACTTTCAAGGATGTAGAAAAACTAAGGTGGTTAGAGATAGCTCATGCCTTCCCGAAGTTGTCTGTCTTGTTGTCTATCTTTAAGTATGAGTCTAGGCCATTTTTGAAGAGGTGGTCTGGACTTATTCTTTTTTTGTGACTTAACTAAAAATATGGACAGTGATTCTCATTCTCTCTTGGACTTTAAAAATTTCTTAGAATCATAGAATTGAGGATTTTAAAATTCCGACTAATATAACTCAAAGGCAGACTCAATATAGGTATGCAGCGTTAGCTCATCTCCATCTATTACGACGGGTTGTCCCAGAAAAATTTTAGAGACGGGAATGGGTTGGGTTTGAGAAGGCGATCGCCGCACATTCACAAGCGCCACATCAAACCGACAGTTCACCTCTGCCAAATGGGGATACTTTGCCAAAAACATTTGAGCCGTCTTCCAAAGCTTG
Source organism: Acaryochloridaceae cyanobacterium OTE_25_metabat_464 (assembly GCA_031362245.1). GTDB lineage: Bacteria > Cyanobacteriota > Cyanobacteriia > Thermosynechococcales > Thermosynechococcaceae > JAAURS01. Next base: position 18,315 of record JANLSD010000169.1, read on the forward strand.
GCCTGCTTAGATCGCGTGATGGCGTAAAGCCCATCTTCATCCCAGTTGCCTTGGCTACGGGTTTTCACCTCCACAAAGGCCAGCCAAGAAGCGCGACCCTCGTGCCGCAGGGCTACAACATCCAGTTCTCCCCATCGACTCGTCCAACCCCGCGCCAAAATTGACCAGTGCTGTTGTTGCAACCACTGTGCCACCAGACTCTCACCCTGCTGACCCAGGATAGAAGAACGCGGCTTAGGCTTCAGTGGTTCTGGCATAGAACAGATTGGACGTGAAGTGTGATGAAGATCACAGCGAATCGGCTGTGGGGTCACATACAGTGTGTATCACCCATAGCATAGTAAACCTATAAATTATTTCATCAGCAGTGAATGAGCCGGAGGGCAAGAAAATGACGTTTTCAAAGCAAGGAATGTTGATCAGCCATGCGATCGCCCTCACGGTCATCCTACTCATTCTCGTCGCCTGGAAAACGCCATCTTCTCAAGTTTTGCCCTTCAACCTAGAAGGTAAAACGAGCGCGCAAACCTCCGACAACATCGGTTTTGTTTTTACTATTTGATTCTGAGTTAAACACCGCAAATATGGGCACTGTTTACTTAAAGCGTGATACAGCCGCTAAAGCTGGATGTGTGGCGTTTTTAGGACTTCCCGCTTAAAATACTCAAAAACTTTGCTGCATATTATCCAAAGCACCTAAGACAATCGTTGAAACTAGGGTGTGGGTAACGGCGACGTGACCTCTGCTTTGGGAGAGGGAGAGCGTGTTGCAGTCGCAGCAGTTTGCCGTTCAGCACGGAGTAAATCCTGCACAGATAGACTATCGCCCTCAATGCCAATAAACCAAAGTGCTGCCGCCGCTTCGGCATAGGTCACGGGCTTTTGTGGCTGAAACAGTAGCGTCGATCCGAGCACTCGTCGAAGGTTAGAAAGATCGCCATTTTGATGATCGGCGGCAATGGCAGAGAGGGCAATGGGCGTAATGCGATTGACATCCTTAAATCCCCAGAGCTGCTTAACCCGCTCCGATGACACCGTGGGCAAGATTTGCTGGCGATCGATGGGCACTTTCCACAACAGCATCGTTTCACGGTTCAAGACAGCATCGGGTTGAAAGCGAGTTTGCGTGCTGTCCCCTGACAGTGGACTGGGTAGATAGCCCGCCTCCGCCAACCCCTGAACATAGGGAAACGCGGGGTGCTTTGCGGGGACATCTACAAAGGCAGGCTTAGATGCCGTCGCCAAACGGATTTGTCGGGTGGGGCGATCGCGATAAATCCGGTTATTCATCTCAACCAGCCAGCGGGCAAACATGGCCCTTTTAATCGCCTGATTGGAAGGCCCCCCAAGATTCGTCAACACATTTAGCCCCGCAACATCCTTAACATAGGGTTTGAGGGAGGATGGCACAGTGTTAGGCTCGGAGAACAAATTGGTATTGGTCGGCAAAGGTTGAGTAGGTGGCACCTCCCCACGCTTAACACCGTCCCCCGACGCTTCAGGAAAATCTGCCGGAAACTTTGTGGGTTCTATCGTAGGGGCGTTCGTAGGGGTGTTTGTAGGGGTGTTCCATTGACTCGCTTTGGGGTCAGCCGAAAAGGTGCGCTGAAGGGCGGTGCGATCGCAGCTTGACAAGGCGATAGACAGCACCCCGATACTCAGAACACCAATACCCAACCCAAGAATCCTAAAACTCAAATGCATGGGCAAACCAATCCAAGGCTAGTATTACCAAAATTTTCAGTACATCCGCTAGAGAGTCCCAGACGTTTGATCTAAGCCTAGTGACCAGACCTCGTTAAAACTCAGCCGCCCTCCTGATTCTAATGGTATAAAACAGGGCAATGAAGTTCATCGGGATTTAATCAGATACAATGTTTTCGATCTATTGAATAGCCCTTGCCAGTTTTAAAAAGACGGCTATTATTGTACAAGGGGGCACACAAGAAAATTATTCGTTCAGATTGGGTCAAAAAGTTCACTATGAAGACAAAGAAATCCTGGTACTTTCCACAGCTCATCAAATACGGCACCGTTGAGCAACTTACAGAGATACAGTACTCTGACTTACAGAAGATGAACCAGTTTATCGTGAACGGTTCTAATATGTTTGGCCTTTTTGCATCTTTAGAAGGACTTTAAGCTCGGTTAGGCGCAGCTAGCTTACCCCGAAGTTTTTTTCCTCATTCTCTATACACGATTCAATCAACCTCCTTACAAACAAATGCCTCTACGATTCTCGTGAGGTTTTTTTGTATATTCTCTTTTGTTGAAATGCTCTATGTATGTTTAAGCTGGCATCCATTACTTTGCCGCTCCAGATCAACTCCTAGCAAACTATGCAGCATTTAAAGCATCGCTTTCTAGGTATTGGCAAAAAAGATGGTGACTTTGGCATAAGTCTGCTTTGTCTCTCTATTTTGGTGCTGGTTCATTTTTGGCTTGGCATCTACCTCGGCAAGCAAGCTTACCTGATGATGAGCTTGCTCCTCTGGGGTTCTCTATTTCTGCTCCTGTGGGATAGACGTGAGTCTTTCAAGCCAAATCAAGATAAAGTCTCACAATTTCTTGGGTACCTTGGACTGACCTCACTTTTGGTTCTGAGCGTTGTTCATCCCGGAGAAAAAAGTTTAGGATTTTTTCCCTTATCAGCATTTTTGGGATGGTTCTTGATTTTTATTGGCATATCAAAAGCCAAGTCTTATCTTAAAGAACTCTGTATTCTCACCGTATTTGGCATCCCAAAGCTTATCCCAGATACGGCCTTAGGACTAGCCCCAGTAACCGCAAAGTTTGCAGCCTATACACTGTGGTACCTAGGGCATCCAGTTCTACTCAATAATATTTATATACAGGTTCCAAACGGTGGTGTAGAAGTCGTCCCCGCCTGTTCTGGTATCAACCTAATTGTTCACATGCTCAGCATTTCAATCATATTTTTATGTGTTTTTCCAACGCGGCGCTCCCACAGCATCTTTTTCATTATTTTTGCAGGATTGCTCGGCTTTTTCATGAATGTCCTTCGAGTAGCGATGCTTGCTGCACTGTCCGCTCCCCAATTCTCAAGACAATTTCACTACTGGCATAGTGCCAGCGGCGCTAGTCTTTTCGTGCTCCTAGCATTGATTATTTATGGTGCGCTGTACTTTAGTTGCTTGAAACCATTCCAGCCAGACTAACTCACAGCTCGAAGCAGATTGCTGGAGAGATCAATAGGCATTTTGATCTCTGAGAAAAACGAGGGCCGTCTTGATCAAAATTTGTAGATCCAAGCTCAAAGACCAGTTTCTCAAGTACTCCAAGTCATAATTGACCCGCTGCTGCATTTTCTCCAGGGTATCTGTCTCTCCCCGCAGGCCATTCACCTGCGCCCAACCCGTAATCCCTGGCTTTACCTTATGGCGCAACATGTATCCGCTAATCAGCTTTCGATACATTTCATTGTGGGCCACCGCATGGGGACGTGGGCCAACCAAACTCATCCTGCCTTGTAAAACATTCACAAATTGGGGAAGTTCATCCAAAGAAGTCTTCCGCAGGATGGCACCCAGGGGCGTAATCCGGCTATCGTTTTTAGTGGCTTGTTCAACTTTTGCACCATCTTCCATCACCTTCATGGATCGAAATTTGTATACTAAAATTTCTTGACCATTGAGACCGTAGCGACGTTGCTTAAACAGAATCGGCCCTGGTGAGGTGAGTTTGACCGCAAGCGCAATGAGCGCCATGACAGGAGAGAGTACAGCAATCGCAAAGATTGAAAGCACAATATCAATGGCACGCTTCAATACATACTGAATCTCTGAGAACGGTACCTCCCACACTGCAATGAGAGGAATCCCGTTCAGCTCATAGGAGCGTGCATTCATTAAATTAAACATCAGGATGTTTGGCACAAAATAGACACATGCTGTTGTGTCCTGGAGTTCCTTAATGAGGGTTGCAATGACATCTTCTTTTTCTGTGGTACAGGCAATATAAACCACATCAATGCTATGTTCTCTGACGTATCGGGGCAACTCTTCTAAAGGCCCAATCAGGCGACGAGATGGAAATTTTCCAAGGGGTTCTTGGCCGTGACCATCAAAAAAACCATGAAGTCGGATGCCCAACTCTGGAGATTCTTGAATTTGATTAGCAAGGTGATGGCTGACGTCGTTACTCCCCGCCAAGACGGCAGTTCGCTGATTCTTGCCAGCCGCTCTTACCGTTCGTAACAGTTGCCAGATGGTGAGATGAATGGTTAACAAAACAAGCGGGACACAAATTGACCAAGTCAATAGCAATGACCGTGAAAAGTCCTGAGAAGTTTGAGTGATGTAACCTAGAAACAATAGTGTTCCAAGTAAAATTACCCACCCAGTTAACAGTCTTGGCCCTAAGGTCGTAGGAGACAAGTTCCGATAGGGTCGATACAGCCCAACGCCCTTAAAGATGGGTAGCATTAATAAAAATGTCGTAATAGCAAGAACAATATGAGTGGTCTGGATTGCAAGATGATAAAGCCAAGCAATCAGAAAGAGCATTAAGACGGTCACAACGGGGTCAATCAACCGCTGCACGATCAAAATCGTCGATGCATTTTCTCGGAACAGCCCATGGGTGTTATGTGTCATCTTGCTCCCTCACACCATCTGTCCAATCTTTTTGCCAATCGCTGGCAGCATAAAGCTTTAGTATCTTCAGTAAACAAAATGTATAACGATAGGGTTTAGGGCATTAATTAATAATATTAGACCTATTTATCTTAATAGCAATGAATACCATAAACGTTCCAAAGCCAACACTGACACGGTCTACCTGGAATTAAATCCCTAACTTGAGAGGGCAGAGATCTCAAGTCGTTTAGGCTACAGTGTCTTCTAAAAGAATCTTATTTATTCATAGAATTGGCAGTGTTGGCGGTTACGAACAGTCAGTGATTTTTATCACGTTTTAAGGACTTGAGAAAAAAGGCTTAAAGCTTTTTACTCATGATAATTATAGGTACTATAGCCATGCTCCTTAATTAGAGAGTCTTTTTGGGCTGACTTTAAATCTTCTTTAATCATTTCTGAAACCAGTTGTTCAAAGGTATACTTTGGCTTCCAACCCAGTTGCTGATGAGCCTTCGTTGCGTCTCCGAGGAGCGTTTCTACTTCAGTGAGGCGGTAGTACCGTGGGTCTACGGCTACAATACATTTTCCGGTTGAATCGTAGGCTTTCTCATCTTCTGCTGACCCTTTCCATGTCAACTCAATTCCTAACTCAGCACAGGCTATGTTGACGAAATCTCGGACGCTTTGTTGCTGGCCTGTGGCGATGACATAATCTTCTGCGACCGTTTGTTGGAGCATCAGCCATTGCATTTCAACGTAGTCTTGGGCGTGGCCCCAATCTCTAAGGGAATCTAAGTTACCGAGATACAGGCAGTCCTGTAGCCCTAGTTTGATCCGGGCAAGGGCACGGGTAATTTTGCGGGTAACAAAGGTTTCGCCGCGCAGGGGAGATTCATGGTTAAACAAAATGCCATTGCATGCGTACATGCCGTAGGCTTCACGGTAGTTGACGGTGATCCAGTAAGCGTAGAGTTTTGCGACGGCGTAAGGCGATCGCGGGTAAAACGGGGTCTTTTCGGTCTGGGGAATCTCTTGAACCAGGCCATAGAGTTCAGAGGTTGAAGCCTGGTAAAACTTGGTTTTTTCCGTCATGCCCAAAATCCGAATGGCTTCTAACAGCCGCAAAGTCCCAATTCCATCGGTATTGGCCGTATATTCTGGCGTTTCAAAAGAAACCGCAACGTGGCTTTGGGCGGCTAAGTTATAGATCTCATCCGGCTGCACCTGCTGCACAATCCGAATCAGATTGGTGGAGTCGGTTAGGTCTCCATAATGGAGGAAAAACCGTCTGTCTTTAACGTGGGGATCTTGGTAGAGATGATCAATCCGATCCGTATTGAAGAGTGAGGCGCGACGTTTAATGCCGTGGACTTCGTAGCCTTTATTGAGCAGGAACTCAGCAAGGTAAGCACCATCTTGACCTGTAATCCCAGAAATAAGTGCAACTTTAGTCATTGTCTACTTGTAATCTCCTTAAAATAGTGCTTTTTGTGAGGGTTCATATGGGTATGGCAATACTAAAGTCTTTTGCCCCCAAGAGAAACATAATGGGCCATCCAATCAGCCCACCTAAAGCTAGACTTCCCAAAATCACGGTTAAAAATAAGCATAGGCTGGCTTGAATCCAGTGAATGTCATAGGCGCGACGGATAGCCACAATAAGTGTAAATCCACTCCCGCATATAATCCCGACGGTCATCAAGGCTCCGAGGCTAGGCCACCATCGTTGGGCAGAAACGGCGGGGCCAAGGAAAATCAGAGGCCATAGACCCTGCAATGCCGTTAGCCATGGTGGATGGGTGGCAGCACTGGTGGATGATATTGAACCAAATGATATGGAACTGGGTGATATGGAATATTGTGCCTGTCTAAACCATTCTCCTAAAAAATGAATGGACACAATATACCAATAGCATCCTACTGTGCCCAACATCAGAAATAGTGAAATTATGCCAATTAATCCTAAAAATCCTAGATGCAACTGTCCCGCTGCATTAAAGGCTAGGCTGACGCAGGCAAAGACTGCAAAGAATAGTCCAGTACAATGGTTCCTTTGAGGGACGGTCGCGCTAGAAAAGACGGTATAAAGCGGATTTTGCATAAACTTTATTCCATCAGTGCGAGGGGAACTTTATCCCAATTCACGGTGGTGGGGACATTTCCACCATAGC
>JANLSD010000197.1:0-3108 GCA_031362245.1 Acaryochloridaceae cyanobacterium OTE_25_metabat_464
GCGTTCAGAACTGATCTGGGTGGAAAGCAACGCTGACCGATCTAGGGCAAACGGTTCTGAAACTACCGCCAGCGGGTCAAACCATTGCTTACCCCATCAGTACCCTCAGAGGCGGACGCTTTGGTACAGGTCAAACCCAAGCTGCGCCCCTCATCGCCCGCTATCCTGACACTGCCTATGAATCCCATGGAAACTATTGTGTTTATTACGATCTCACGCTGCCGCTGCGAAATGAGACCGCTACGCCTCAAACTGTTACCATCACGCTCGCAACCCCTGTTAAGGCAGATCTGCTGAATCCTCAAGGGCTGCGCTTTCAGGCCAATCCAAAGTTTCCGTTTTTTCGAGGCACGGTGAGGCTGCACTATGGGGGTTCTGGCGATCGCCCCATCACGCGCTATGTTCATCTCTGGCAGCGCACGGGGGAACAGGTACAGCCGCTTTTGACCCTAAATCTCAGTCCTAAAACCACTCAAACTGTGAAGTTGGATTTTCTCTACCCGCCGGATTCAACGCCACCCCAGATTCTCAAAATTACGACATTGACCAATTGATGGCGGAAAGCCTCACACACTAGAGGTAACGCACATGAAGCCCCACAGAAACCAGAACGCTATAGCTAGTCCACTGATAATTCCCGTTTCCCAACGCGGCCAGCGAGGGTGCAGAGCAATCAAAGCCATTAGTACCGCACTCCAAAGATACATCTGTCGGTCAGAGGGAAACATCAGTATCCCAAGGAGTGGGCCACCAGCCGGAGATAAAAAGAGCAACAGCGCTGAAAATGGATTTGGTGGATCGGCCTGCGACCAGACTGCCGGATCTATGGCCAGCGGGAAGAACATGAGCGTAGATAATCCTATGCCGATCCCAAACCCTGGTACCATAACTGCCAATCTTGACCATAGCGATGTCATGTTTAGGACCTTCTAAGACACAAGACATTACAGTCTCTAACAAGCTGTTTGAGTTGATCAATGGCAAAAGGGGGTAAAGCGTTATGAGTTAAACATCTCTCGGCAAATTGTTTGGACTGCTGAAAATCTCCAGCTTTATGCCAGAGTGCAGCAGCGCTAACCGCAGTAACACCTAAAGTACGAATCTTTTTAGAATCAAGTGCTTCTAATGCTAAAGCTTCAGCTTCAGCACCAAGGCGGTAAAGTTTAGCTGCTCTTTCCGCTGCACCTCCCATGAGTGCAGTATCTGCCTCATTTGCGTAGGATTCGCTTTGTTTGTGGTGCTTTGCCCAACTCATAATCGTTATTCCACCGATTGAATGATGATGGATTTTGCATTGAAGGCAACTATGCGGCTAAAGCTCACAGGTAAAGCGACTGAGCAATGCTTGGTGCTCTACTTCAAGGCTTCGATTGTAACGCGACCACCTTCGACTGCCTCAATCTGAAGCTTAAACCCGTGAAGTAAACCCATTCCAACTAATGGATCTGCATCGGAAGCTGCCACATCAATAATTTGGCTCTGTCCGTCCCAGATTATAGCCGCCTTGTAGATTTCAAAAATGACTTCGCTCCCATCGCCTAATGTTCCAACATCACGGTAATGCCAGGGCAAACCAAGATCTGTAATGATGAAGAGCGGTAAAGACAAAAAGCTGGTGAATCCTGTATCAATGACCGCATCAACGGTTATTTTAGGCAAACCAATACGACCCACTACAATTTTGATGACTGCCTCACAATTATGATTGACTGTGCCAAACATCATGCGGGTGTTCTCAGGCTGCGGCTGCCGAAACGAAAGACGGCTCGGTGTCCAATCCGAATTACCCAGGGTTGAGCATTAGGTTCACGTTCATAAAGGCGATCGACTGCCATCATGGATGTATCAGCGACTTCAAAAGAACCTGTTTCAATGTTGATGGCTACAAGTTTGCCATGATTGCCTTCTTCGACTTTAGAACGCACTTGAGATTCATAGATTTCATCACCACGGCGGGCAAATTCTTCTTTGCTATGTAGGGGTTTGTGCTGAGAGGAGTCGAAGTGTTGCTGGACTGCCATAACGTTGGCCTCACTGCATATTTCCCCCTTTATTTTAGCTGGCAGAGTAGATTGTTGAATTTAGAACTTATGTTGGGTTTCGTAACGCTCTCACCAACCTGCAAGTTCTAGTTTTGATTCTGGATTCAGCAGTTTTTGTCCTTAAATAACCAGCACAGACTATTGATAGCCCCCAGTAGCCTGTCCCGCAATCCAGCCCGTCGTCCAAGCGTTCTGAAAGTTAAACCCACCCGTTACACCATCCACATCCAAAATTTCGCCCGCAAAATATAGCCCCGCACAACAGCGGCTCTCCATCGTCTTAAAATTGACCTCCGTCAGCGGAATGCCACCGCAGGTTACAAACTCATCCTTAAAAATTCCCTTGCCCTGAACGGCAAATTGCCCTTGCGTCAACTCCAGAAGCAGTAGATTCAGCGCCTTTTTAGAGAGATCCGCCCAGCGCAGTTCTGGCTCGATTCCCACAGATTCAACCAAACGCTGCCAAAGCCTCTGGGGTAGAGCGATTGGGCAGTGTTTGGCGATCGCCTTCCTCACCCATTCCCCCTTGGTCTTCAGCAGTAGATCCCGTAATTCCTCAGGCTTCAGCCCAGGCAACCAGTTCACCTGAATGGTCGCCTGATACCGCACATCATGGAGCAACCGCGCCCCCCAAGCCGAGAGCTTTAGCACCGCAGGCCCACTCACCCCCCAATGGGTAATCAACAGCGGCCCTTCCTGATCCAAAGGCTTTTGACCCTCCACCAGCAGCTTGACCCGCACCAAAGGCACCGCCACCCCCGCCAACTCCACCAAGCGAGAATCCGTAATCTTGAATGTAAAGAGGGAAGGGACGGGGGGAACAATCTGATGTCCTAGACTGGCTGCTAGCCGATAGCCTAAGGGGTTGCTGCCTGAAGTTAAGAGAATGCGATCGCCCCCCATCGTCTTCCCCCCCTTAAGCTGCACCGTAAACCCAGCCGCCGAGGGAATCACCTCCGTCACCGCAGCCCCTGTAATGATTTGAACGCCAGCCCGTTGAGCGCTTCTCACTAGGCATTCCACAATCGTTTCAGAATCATCCGTGATGGGAAACATTCGACCATCT
>JANLSD010000226.1:0-3555 GCA_031362245.1 Acaryochloridaceae cyanobacterium OTE_25_metabat_464
TGCCTAACCCATGACCTATCACTGCTGTACTATCCCCTTTGAGAAAGATGCGCTGATTCACTATGGACATCAGCTTGGACTCTCAACGGTGGAGCAGTCATTACAGCACGTTGCAGAGGCGATCGCCCTCCAGTCCCTCTGGCAAGATGTCCCCCAAAGCCTTTGCATTGTGCGGGCTGAACCTACGCCTGTATTGGCTGTTCTAGGAACATTTTCTGCCAAGGCGTTAGGACAACTGGGCCTTCAGGCACCGTTTCTGAACCAAGCCTGTCAACGGCTGCGGTACGTGACCTATGGCGATGCCATGCTGGCCTGTGAGCAGTTGGCTGAACAATTACAAAACGCTTTTGGGTCAAAGTTTCTGCATGAATTCCAATTTTATGGGGTGCCGAGGGGCGGGTTAATTGTGTTGGGCATGTTGTCCTACATCCTCGGTTTGCGTGCCGAACAGCTTAATCCTGCGGCGTTCAGTGATGCGCCCCTTGTAGTGGTAGATGACTGTGCCCTGAGCGGTTCTCGGTTTTATCGGGTGTTGCAGCAGTATCCGCAGCAGTCGCTGATTCTGGCAACGCTGTATGCCCATGAGGCATTGAGAGAGGCGATCGCCTCCCGTGAACCCAAGGTCATCCAATGTCTCAGCGGTCAAGAACTCTACGACCACGGCCCTGAAATCATGGGGGCAGACTATGCCACTTGGCAAACCCAAAACCAAGCACGTCTGGCGGGACATCGGTATTGGCTGGGGTTGCCGGACTACCTTTGTTTTCCTTGGAATGAACCGGATCATCTTTTGTGGAATCCTTCGACGGCAAAGCTAGAGAAAAGCTGGCATATTCTGCCGTCTAGGTTCTGTCTCAAAAATCGTCCTGACAGTGGGGTTTCGTTGCCCATTCAGGTACAGCCCACGGTTCAAGGATGGCTTCAGCCAACAGAACACGTTGTCTTTGGGGAACTCAACGGTCAAGTGTTAATTGGATACCTGCCAACGGGGGAAACCTTTGGGCTATCGGGGAAGGCGGCGGCGTTTTGGCGGGTGATTTTGAGGGTAGATGGGTTGGAAGGGGCGATCTCCGAACTCTCTTCTCAGTACGCGGGTGCGAATCTGCGATCGGATCTCACAACGCTCGTTGCACAATTGATTCAGCAGAAAATACTACAGCCGTCTAAGCAGGGCTAGGATTATTGAAAAGCCGGAAGCCTTTCAATGTCTATCATCTAACCATATTGTTAAAAAATATCTAGACTGAGGGGGAGAACATCACCCATATTCTGCATTCACCATGATTGATCTTTACACGTTTGGCACCCCCAATGGTCGCAAGGCGTCCATCATGCTAGAGGAGGTCGATTTTCCCTACACGGTTCACAAGGTTGATATTACAAAGGGCGATCAGTTTACGCCAGCATTTATTGACATCAACCCCAATAGCAAAATTCCTGCCATCGTTGATCGCGAGGCCGGAATGACTGTATTTGAATCTGGCGCAATTTTAATTTATCTGGCTGAATTTACAGGAAAGCTGTTACCCACAGCCTCTATGCCGCGTTTTCAAGTATTAGAGTGGCTGATGTTTCAGATGGGTGGCGTTGGGCCAATGTTGGGGCAGTACAACCACTTCAATCGGTTTGCACCCGAGAAAATCGACTATGCGATCGCCCGTTACCGCACTGAAACCCTGCGAATCTTTAGTGTGCTAGATCATCAGTTATCCGATCGTGAATTTATCTGTGGCGATTATTCAATTGCTGACATTGCAACCTTTCCGTGGATTGCATCCTATGAATTTATGGGATTGACACTCGAGCAACACCCCCATTTAAAACGTTGGGTCGAGACCGTGCAACAACGCCCAGCCGTTCAGCGAGGAATGGCAGTTCCCGCGTAAATCTCAAACTCAGATCTATATCATTAACCAGGATGGTATAAAAATGGCGATGAGAAGAACCGGAAAAGTACTGAATAATTTTTGTTAAGAAATCTATTCCAGGGTGAATATACGGATAGATTCAGTCTAACTACCTTGAGGGAGTGTTATGCCGACTTATTCTGTCTAATGCCCATCTGTGCGCTGAAAGGATTATTCTAGCGACAAAAGTGCAGGATGTTATGCCGACTCGTTCTGTCTAAGTACCCTGACAATAGGGTTATGGAGAATGATTCGGGCTAAAATCCGAAAGCATTCTAAAAGGGTTGGTTTAGTGTATGCATTCTGGAGTTAGACAGAAAGGGTCAGTCTAAACAATAGTTATGCGGACTGAGTTATCAATAAAGGAAATCATTGACAATGTAGTGGCTGGATGTATTTGATGTGCGGAGAGTATATGAAGTCTGAGAATACTACGCTTGTACAACAGCTTACAAATATCACTAAAGATCTTCGTTTCCCAAGCGAGGCATCTCAAGGATTTGAAGCATTTGTTTATGAAGCTTATGGGAATGAAGAATTGACTCTAGAAAAACTAATGCTCTTAGAAGGATTCTTATCTCCTGTTACAGCAAATGATTTTATAGAATTTGTTTCCTCAGAGGCAAGTTGGGTTACATGCGATCCATCAGTATCATCTTTGATGCCACTTGAAGTTTCCAATGAAATGAGTTTAAAGCATTCAGAGTTAATCAAATTTTTGATTTCAAATTTCAAAACCTTAGAGATTTTTTTGATAAGAAATCTTGGCGATGCAAATCAAGAAATGAGGAAAGAAAGTCTAAAAAAATCTAAAATTGGAGATCCTTCATTGTTTTTGCTGCCATTAGTTGATTTTAGAGAATCAAATCAACTGTGTATTGAACAAGAAGCATTTCACATTTTAATTGGAGAGACTTTTGATAATGATTATGTAGCGATTGCCCCAAAACTAGACGGAAGTAGAGATTCCAAAGGGGCAAGGTCTCGACCGCCAGATTGTTCACACAATAAGAAAACCGTTAAGCTAAAAAATAGTATTCTAGAATTGACAAAAGATTTAGAATTTTCTGTTATTCAAAATTTATCATTTGACAGAATTAGGGAAGTGATCATAGAAACTGCAAGCACGAAAGAGTTTGTTTTTCTAAGATTATTTGATGAGCTAGACTTCTTGAAAACTTCAACGTTTGAAAAATATAGCATTCTTTTTGATGAAATTGAAAAATTTCAGGATCTAGATAACTTTTTAGAATCTAGACTGACTGATGTAAAAGACTATACGATTGGCTTAAACGCAGTATTTTATATTTATAGTATTGGTCGTTCATCTGAAGGTGACTGGGTAGGTGTTTCAACAAGCGCAACTTGGACTTAAGTTTGAACATTGCGCTGCATAACAAGCGCGTGCACTCGGAACGGAGGTATATGCGATCGGTTATGATGCAAGCATTGTCGCCGTCCGGTGACGCGCCAGCCGTTATACGGTCGCGAAGAAGTAGGGTGACTGAGACAGGTTGAGGTTAGTTTCCGGCTCGAAGAATGGGCTGTGGTTCAGATTTTGGAGAGGGCCATTTATCAACACTTTGATTTTACTCAAAACACCTCCGCTCAAAGACTTTGTAAATGGCTTATTCAAGCCATCAGAAAC
>JANLSD010000251.1:0-21478 GCA_031362245.1 Acaryochloridaceae cyanobacterium OTE_25_metabat_464
GTAGGCAGATGGTTTTATCCCCTGAGGTCGTTCGGGCTTGGCGTTCTTTCATCGCTTTCGGCTCCTGAACTCTGCTTATATCCTCAATTCTAACAACCACAAACTAACTTAGAACCAGCTACATTCTGCAAGACATTAACTGTATTATCAGTTGCTCTTAGAAATGCTACCGAAGTAAAACCAGTTCTATAGACATCTCAGTTAAGTAATTGGTTTCAAAATGTCCCACCTTAAGCTTATCCGGCCAAAAACATGAAACCAAATCATTCGGCAACTTTAAAAGATGCATCGGGAGCATCCTACTTTGGAAAAAACATGAATTTTACTACACTGCACATGTCTAACTACTGCATGCACCGGAACGGATCGTCACGCTATCTTCACGCTTATTTTCCAAGTCCGTCCGGTGATGCAGATGACGTTAAGTAGTTTGGGAAAACTCACTGCTTAAAAGGTACAAAACTATAGATAATAGCGGTTTAAATTAAGCCTCTCCTCAACCCTGAAGCTAAGTATTTCCCCTCCAAGCTAGAATAAAAGGGTTGAGTATTAGCGAGGTCAACCCCATGACAGTTGATCCAGAAGAGAGGTTTCACAAACGACAACCTCGATATAGCAAGGAAGAATTTACCCAACGGGGGAATGCGATCTATGAATCCAAGATTCGGCTTCAGGTTGAGCAAACCCATCGGAGCAAGATTGTGGCGATCGATATCGAGACAGGTGAATTTGAGATTGGCGATGATAGCTTGAGTGCAGCCGATCGGCTTTTCCAACGACTTCCCGATGCTCAACCCTGGTGCATTCGGATTGGTACTGGCCCGGTTCATCGTTTAGGATTTCATGCCCTTGTAGAAGCAGAATGATTTTTGGTTTTGTGCATAATTGGGAGGCGATTGTTCAGCTTGCGGTCATTGGCGATCAGCAAAAGAAGCAAGGGATTCGCGCCGTCATTGACACGGGCTTTACGGGAAGTTTGACGCTGCCGCTGACCGTGATTGCAGATTTAGAGTTGACGTGGTTTACACAGCAGGAAGGGTTTCTGGGTGATGGGAGTCGTAGAACATTTGACGTCTATCGTGGGACAGTTATCTGGGACGGTCATCGTCGGGTGATTGAGATCAACGCTTCTGATACGGCACCTTTAGTCGGAATGGCTTTGCTGGAAGGGTTTGAACTCAGGGTGCAAGCCTATGAAGGTGGCAGTGTAGCAATTCTGCCGATCTCGTAGTTACTGGAAATCCTTTGGGGCACGGTCTAACAACCCCAACGCACACCGACCATCCAGAACTTATGGCATTTATGCTCTCTTGTATTCTCAGTATAACCACGGTATAACTAAGATATAGTGATGATGGAAAAAGTAGCTATGAAAACAGCAATTTCACTTCCAGATCCAATTTTTGAAGAGGCAGAATCACTGGCTAGACAGTTAGGTGTGTCACGTAGTGAGCTTTACACAAATGCACTAAAAGCTTATTTGCGAAAATATAACCGAGATCAGATTTTGAGTAAACTCAATCAGATCTATTCTGAAGAATCTTCTGAACTAGATCCAGCTTTAGCAAAGATACAATTTATGTCTCTGCCAAGTGAGAATTGGTAGTGTATCGAGGAGAAATTTGGTGGGAAAGCTTACCTGCCCCAATTGCTTCAGAACCTGGCTACCGTCGCCCCGTTTTGATTGTTCAAGATGATACCTTTACTCAGAGTCGTATCAGTACAGTAATCGTCATAATCATTACGTCTAATACTCAACTAGCCGAAGCGCCAGGTAATGTCTTGTTGCCGAGTAAAGCTACCGGTTTACCCAAAGATTCAGCGGCTAATGTGTCTCAAGTTTTGACGGCTGATAAAAAGTTTTTAGTAGAGCGTATTGGAATGCTACCAGAACACCTACAAGAATTAGTAGATGAAGGACTACGAACAGTTCTATATCTTTAGCATTCGTTTAACTTAAGACAACAATCGCCTTTCGCTAAAAGCGCCTCCAAATCTTTATCTAAAGATTGCAGCTTTTTTTGTCCGTTAGAGATAACCGAATACTTTTGGGCGTACCCTCCCAACCTCAATCGCCGTCTCAGTTTCTAGAATAGGATTAGCCTAAAAACGGACAAACTTAAGATTGTTTGGAGAACGTTGATGATGGAGACTGAAGCCCTAGCTGCGATCGCCGAATCCCTGCGTCAAATCGCGGAATCCAAGATGCCCCAGCAGACCTTAGGGTTTGGGCCAGCACCCAAATCCCAAGTCTATGTCTTTTGCAATCGCAAGCACGGGGGCGTCTGGTATCACCTCGACGATCAGAGTCAGCCTATCAAGATCGAGCACCCAGCGCTAACAGGCTACGTGCGGAAACTGGAGTTTAAAGAAACCGTGCGCCGTAATGAAAAAAGCCACAAACTGCACTGCTACATCGAAGCCGATAAACTCTATGTCCTAGAAAGCTCAGCCACCGCCCACTTTAGCAAAGGGTTGCTGAGTGCCTTGGCCTTTCTATCGCCCCAGGCATTGCAGCAGCCCATCACGATTCACCCCCAAGCTTCGACAGAAAATGCCGAGGTATTGTTCTGTAACTTGTACGAAGGCGATCGCCAAGTCTTTGCCCCCTACGATGACCAAACCGACTGGAAGCGGGTGAGTCGAGGGGCGATCGATAATGTGAAAGCCGCTAACGTAGAGTCTTAATCGCTTCCCTTCACAAGTTCTACGGCATCGCGTCCATCAGTTTCTTGCAAAAATACCTTCACCTTTTCATCCCGAGAAGTCGGTAAAACCTTTCCCACAAAATCGGGGTGTATGGGCATTTCTCGGTGCCCTCGGTCAATCAATGCAACCAACTGAATAATGCTGGGGCGACCGTAATCATGGATTGCATTCAGAGCCGCCCGCGCCGTTCGACCGCTGTAGATCACATCATCCACCAACACCACAGTTTTGCCCGCCAAATTGGTGGGGAGGTCAGTTTTGCCAGGGGTTCGCACCGTGATTCGGTCTAAGTCATCTCGGTAAAAGGTAATATCTAACGCTCCTACAGGCACCTGGATTTGTTCCAACTGCTCAATTTGCTGTGCTAACTGCTTTGCCAAGGGCAAGCCGTGGGTGAGGACGCCCAGAACAACCAATTGATCCAACTGGCGACATTGCTCCACCACCTGAGAGGCTAAACGGGTGATGGTACGGCGTAACTCTTGAGCACTTAAAATTTCAATCACGGTGGAGGTCATGGTGTTCCATCTAGAACAGCAGTGGCGATCGTTCAAAGCCTGGTAGGGCTAAGCTTTGATTTTAGTGTTTTTGGGCGCAAAACCTGAGAGGATTCAGGGTTCGGGTTGCATGCCCTGGGCTTTGAGCTGCGATCGCAGCCGTTCAAGTTCTTGCTCAGCCTGTTGTGCCCGCTGTTGGGCATCCACTAATTGCTCTTCCGCCGTCGGAATAAGCTGCCCTTCCGCCGTAAAGAACCGCAGCTTGCCCTCATACACCCCTAAGTAAAGTCCGAGTTGACCACTCCAAAGCCATCCTTCTGGGGTAGGTTCCAAGTCCTCGTAGCGCCCATCGCTGAGGTGAAATCCATTAAATTCTAAGCTGATGGGGTCAAACCAAAAATATTCTGGGGTACGGAACGTGTCTTGATAAAGCTGCTTTTTCAGACCCTTATCAATTTTGGCTGTTTTGTTTGAGAGAATCTCAACAATGACGTTGGGGTATTTCCCATCTTCTTCCCACACCGCCCAACTTTTGCGATCGCGTTTTTCGGCACCCAACACCACAAAAAAGTCTGGCCCCCTGAACTCACGGGCCTTAAGTTGACGCTGATTATAGTAAATGGTGAGGTTGCCAGAGGCATAAAAATCCTGTCGATCTTGCCATAAGGATTTGATGAGCCGGAGCAGCAGGTCAATTTGGTCGCGGTGAAAGTCAGTTTCTAAGGGTGGCTCATCACTCAGTAGGTCACAGGGAGGCCACTGAATGTCGTCCTCTTCTTCTATCCATGCGTCGGCAATGGTCACAGATTGAGACATAATCAGAACCCTCTCAATGCTCTCTATCATAGGATATTCATGGGTTTGCAAATAGCTTGGAAATAGCTTGGAAATAGCAATGTAGCAGACCGCAAGAAATGGGTGGGTTTACTGTGACCTTCCCGATACCCTAGAGATATGCACCACAAAGGGATGCTTAACGAGTTGTCATGAACCTTCCTGCCGAAACAGCCATCAACCCTTGCGAAGACTATGTTCGGATTGCCAAGGCGATCGCCTTTTTGCGGCAGAATTGCGATCGCCAACCCTCCCTCGGGGCGATCGCAGATCATCTTCACCTCAGCGAGTACCATTTTCAGCGGCTTTTTACGCAATGGGCGGGGATAAGCCCTAAACGATTTTTGCAGTACCTCACCCTTGAGTACGCCAAGTCTCAAATTGCCCAAACCAAAAGTCTGTTGGATCTTTCCCTGGAGGTGGGCCTTTCGAGTCCAGGACGACTCCATGATTTATTTGTCAATCTAGAAGCCATCACCCCTGGTGAATACAAGGCGGGTGGCGCAGGGCTGCACATTTGGTACGGAATCCATGAAACGCCCTTTGGTTTCGCGCTGATTGCGACCACAGCGCGGGGCATTTGCAATCTGTACTTTTTGGGGGACGCGGCGGCAGAGACAGCACCACAGCTTTTACGTCAAATGTGGACAAAGGCAGAACTGAAGCGCGATCAAAGGAGAACGGAAGGGCTTTGCGATCGCATATTCCACCTCACAGCTACCCGCGCCAAGGAACCCCTCACCGTAGTCGTCAAAGGCACCAACTTTCAAATTCAGGTTTGGAAAGCCTTGCTGAACCTCCCTTTCGGCACTATGACCACCTATCAAACCCTTGCCGCCGCGATTCAAAAGCCCACTGCTGCCAGAGCAATCGGCAACGCCATCGGGAAAAATCCCATTGGGTATTTGATTCCCTGCCATCGTGTGATTCGGGAATCGGGCGAACTCGGCGGCTACCGTTGGGGACTAGACCGCAAAGCTGCCCTCCTGGGATGGGAAGCCGGAGTCAGATCACAAAATTAGCCAAAGAAAAGCCACCGAAATATTTCGGTGGCTTTTCTTGAGAATTGAACGTTTAACTACACAGCAGCCTTAGCAGCCTCGCCCGTTTTCGCCATCAGCGTCCGGTAGGTAGCACGCATCTTCAAGCCCGCCAACACCTGGAATAAACCAGATCCATTATTGGAACCAGGATAGTCACGGTGCTTGAGCAATAGCTCCGTCATTTCACCTGAGAAGTCCACCGAAGTATTGCTGAGATGGCTCTCAACGTAAAGCATCTCGTCAAGACGCTCAAACTGACCGTCCACTTCCAAGACAGAGACACTGTTGCCGTAGTACTCGTCAGGGCCGTAGAACATCTTGATGCCGGGGTAAGAGCAGGTCAGCTTACGACCACAGGGGATCCAATTAATCGTAGAGCCTTCATCAAAGAGATAAACGGGTTCAAAGTCAGGCACGTTATCTTTCTGGATTAGACGCACCCGTAGCAGGCTACCTGGTTTTTCTTCCTTGGGCACAAGCTGGGTGGGCAGAATTTGAATCACCACATCGGCATGCTTCTTCTGGGGGTCGATGAAGGCTTCAAAGTCAGGTTTGCGCGCATTGATGGCCGCTAGCACATCATCATAAGTGTGGCCCCGTTCAGCCATATCCCGCTGGATTTTCCAGTTGATTTTGACTTCGTCGCTGATGTCGAGGTAAACGCTGAAGTCCAGCAGTGACCGGACGCGCTCATCATGGAGGGGATGAAGCCCTTCAATCACGACCACACGGTTGGGTTGCACCAACTCAGGCGGGTCAATTAAGCCCGTTTCGTGGTTATAAATAGGCTTATTGATGGTCTCGCCACCTTTGAGCGCCTTCATTTGCTCGTACATCAAATCAAAGTTGTTGGCGCGGGGGTCTAGCGCGGTGATGCCGGTTTCCTTGCGCTGATAGCGATCCAGACTGTGGTAGTCGTCCAGGCAGATCACGGTCATAAAATCTTCCCCAAACAAGTCTGTCAGGCGTTGGAGGAAGGTGGATTTACCGCATCCAGAATCTCCGGCAACACCGATCAGTACCACACGGTCTGGCTTACTGCTCATAACAACGGTTCCCTCTTTAATCAATCTTTCAACAGCACAGGATCTAGGTTGTGCAAGCAAAATGAGAAAGATTCGCTCATCCTTAATTTGCATTGCCCCTTATTGATATTACAAGGCGATCGCCCACTCTGAATAGCTATTTTTCAGTTTTGCATTTCTGGCATCCCCCTTGCTGCAAAACTGGGCCACTTTAATGATCCCCTCAAATCGCCTAGGCTTCGGAGTTGGGGGGTGGATCGGGCTGAAATGCTATTTTGATCGCAAGGGCCACAAGCCCAACGGCAACTAAGCTGAAAATCCCAGTGCCCATGGTCATCCCGCCAATGACCAAGGTGCGGACGGCAGCGGAAATGTTTCTAACAATGGTGTTGTGGGTGATGGTGGGATGAGCCATAAAGGAATGCACCACTGACATGGTGAGGCGGTACAGCAGTGATGCCATGATGCCCGCAATAAGGGCACCTGTGAGCGATCGCAGGGGCGTCAGCGGTTTATCACCATTACTGTTGGTGGGGACAGGAGAATTGGTCATGGTGCCTTTGTAAGATAAAGATTCGGCTGGACTGCGGAGGACGACAAGGCAAACCCCACACAACACGCCCTCTGCATTTAAGATACCAAGCAGACCCAGCGAACGCTACGCACCAAGCGTCCGCTGCAGACTTTACCCAAAAGCAGACCCAATTCTGAGAGCCGGTACCTTAATTCTGAAAGGTTCGCTTAAAATGTGAGAGGAATATGTAAAATTTTGTAATCTTTCGTTTGAATATCCGTCGAGATAGCAAACTCCATGACCTCAGTAACCTCCCTCTTTGCCCCAGTTGAGTCCGATCTTGACCAACTGGTAGAGAATTTGAAGCAGCTTATTGGGGCTAAGAATCCAATCTTGTTTGCCGCTGCCGAACATCTGTTTAAGGCGGGTGGCAAGCGTATGCGCCCCGCTATCGTATTTCTGGTGTCACGGGCGATCTCCGTTGATGGAGATATTTCAACTCGCCATCGTCGGCTGGCAGAAATCACCGAGATGATTCACACCGCTAGCCTCTTCCATGATGATGTGGTCGATGAGGCCGATCTGCGGCGCGGCGTAGAAACGGTGAACTATCGCTTCGGCAACCGCATCGCCATCCAGGCTGGGGACTTTATGTTTGCTCAGGCGTCCTGGTATTTGGCAAACTTGGACAATTTACAAGTCGTTAAGCTGCTGTCAGAAGTCATTAAAGACTTTGCTGAAGGCGAGATTCAGCAGGGGTTGAGCAGCTTTGATACGGATGTGTCTTTGGAAAGCTACCTGGAAAAGTCTTACTACAAAACCGCGTCCCTAATTGCCAATAGCGCCAAGGCCGCTGGGGTGTTAAGCGATGTATCTCCCGATCTCCAAGAAGACCTCTACCAGTTTGGTCGCGGGGTGGGCTTGGCGTTTCAGGTTGTAGACGACATCCTTGACTTTACGGGCACCACAGATGCCCTCGGTAAACCTGCTGGGTCTGATCTCAAAAGTGGCAACTTAACCGCCCCAGTTTTGCTTGCGATGGAAGAAAAGCCCTACCTGCGGGTGCTGATTGAGCGCGAACTGACAGAGCCTGGAGATTTGGAAGAGGCGATCGCCCTTATCAATAACAGCCAAAGTCTTGAAAGGTCACGGGCCTTAGCAGAGTCTTTTTCGGCCCAGGCGCTCCAATGTCTTAGAAAACTTCCCGCTTCACCCTCTAAGCAGGCGCTGGTGGAGCTGACCGACTATATCATTAAGCGACTGTATTAGTTACGAAATTAGTTTTGAACTGAGTAGAGTATCGGCACCCATGACAAAGGAAACCGTTGAGGCTCCAGCCCCGTTAGTCTCAAAATGGGGTGAACTCTGGCGATCGCAGCGGGACAATATCCTCACTATTGCGATCGCGATTCTCTTAGCCTTTGTGATTCGCAGCTTTGTGGCAGAGTCACGCTATATCCCGTCGCCGTCTATGGTGCCGACGTTGTATCCCGGCGATCGCATTGTGGTGGAAAAGCTCTCCTATCGGATCCGAGATCCACAGCCCCAGGATGTCGTCGTGTTTTACCCGCCTAAACAACTTCAGGTCGCGGGATACCCTGCCGATCAGGCGTTCATTAAGCGGGTGATTGCCGTAGAAGGCCAGACCGTACAGGTGCATCAGGGCCACGTTTACATTGACCAAACCCCCCTGAGCGAACCCTACATCGCTGAACCCCCTGCCTATGAAATGCCTGAGGTAAAGGTGCCTGCCGGAATGCTGTTTGTCATGGGCGATAACCGCAACAACAGCAACGATTCCCACGTTTGGGGATTTTTGCCAAAAACGAACGTAATTGGACGGGCCAATGTTCGCTTTTGGCCTCCGAGCCAAGCAGGTTTTCTGGCAGATTCATCAATCTGAAGGTAGGCTGCCAGCTCCTGCCTCAAAAAGGTTTTAATTGCCGATGGCTTCAAGTCATTGCCCTAGCGGAGTGCCAAGATCTACTCCATCGGTTTTGTTTGCATGCTGCTCTGTCTTCGAGAAACCGACGAACCAAGATGTATGAATCTAGATTTATAAAATGTAATATGCAATACAAATCAATACTAGAAACCATGAAATCATTCAGTTTTGCTAGTAGCAATTCAGGGATTATGCTTGATATATTTAGTCAAAAATGAGATTAAAATGCTTGTCAGGCAGGAATTTTGAAGTTATTTCAAAGTTTATAGTATTGAAAACTACCTCAATTTATCTAATGATTTTGTAAATAATCAAATGGGTTTTGTATTGATGTATTGATCTATTGTTGGCTGTAGACAGGTATCCTGAAAAGACAACGTTGAAGTTCGTTCTACCCAAGGTTCAATAGCGTCTTTTTCTGGAGAAGGACAAGCCCCTCTAGAACGCTGACCTTCTCTAATTTTTAGGCGCTATGTATGGGGAAAATAAATTGCGGTGATCGGCAGGTTGGATGGTGGTCATGGTAAATCAGGTGTATGCAGGATTCAATAGCGCGCCGTCCCATCTCATTGACTTGCTCGATTCGCTACCAGGGATTGTCTATTGCAGCACTGCCGATGCCCATTGGTCGATGACCTATTTGAGTAAGGGCTGTCTTAACCTCACAGGGTACGATAGTCACGAAATTATGGGTACCCAGGTCGCCCTGACTTGGGATCAATTAACGCACCCAGGGGACTTGGCAAGGGTTAACCAAACCATCCATGAAGCGGTGTCCCGCCAGGAACCCTATGTCATCGAATACCGAATTCTTACCCGATTTGGCGCAGAAAAATGGATTTGGGAAAAGGGGATGGGGGTCTTCAATGAAGCGGGGCAGGTTTTAGGATTGCAGGGCTTTATTACTGACATCAGCGACCTGAAGCACACCAATGACATGCTTTTGGAGCAGAAAGAGGCATTGAGGCTGGCAGAGGAAAAATACCGCAGTATTTTTGAAAATGCAGTGGAAGGCATTTTCCAATCTACCCCTGAAGGCAGGTATATCAATGTGAATCCCGCCTTAACCCGTATTTATGGCTATGATTCTTCAAAAGATTTAATCGAAACCCTAGCGGATATTGGGGAAACGCTTTATGTGCAGCCCCAGCGACGGGCGGAGTTTATGGCGCTGATGCAGCACAGCAATACCCTGTATGATTTTGAATCGGAAGTGTTTTGCAAAGATGGACGAGTGATCTGGATTTCTGAGCATGCCCGTGCGGTGCGAGATGCCCAAGGCTCACTGCTGCACTATGAGGGTATTACCCAGGATATTACCGCTCGCAAGCAGGCCGAATTGGAGCTACAGCGCCGAGATGCGTTGCTTAAGGGTGTTGCCGCCGCCACAAATTATTTATTGGTCAATACGGAAGATAAGACGGCGATCGCCAAAGCCCTAGCAGCGTTAGGGACTTCGGCGGCGGTTGATCGCGTTTACATTTATGAAAATCATCCCCAGACGGCGACGGGCGAAACGGCCATGAGCATGCGCCATGAATGGACTCGCCCGACGATTACTCCCAGCATTCATCAGCCCCATTGGCAAAATCAGTCCTATGAGGCGCTGGGGTTAACCCTCTGGTATGAAGCACTGCTCTTAGGGCAAACCATCAAAGGCATTACCAGTCGGCTCAGTACAGCCCAACAAAAGCTCTTTAATAAAGACAAGATTTTGTCGATTATCTTGGTGCCCATTCTCATAGATGGAATCCTTTGGGGATATATCGGCTTTGATGATTGCCAAACAGAGCGTCAATGGTCAAAAAGTGAAGAAACCATTTTGCAGGCGATGGCGGGGAGCTTTGGGGGAGCCATCAAACGACACTTGGCCGAATCCACGATGCGACATCAGGCGCTCCACGATCAGCTCACGGAACTCCCCAATCGAATTCTGTTTAATGATCGGTTATCCGTTATTTTGGCGATGGCTCACCGCCACGCAACCCAGGCCGCCATTTTATTTATTGACTTAGATCGGTTCAAGGTTGTTAACGATACCCTGGGCCATGCCGTGGGCGATCGCCTCCTTCAAAAGGCCACCCAGCGGCTACTGTCCTGCCTGCGCCAGGAAGACACCATTGCCCGTTGGGGAGGGGACGAATTTATTATTGTGCTTCCCAACCTCACGCAGCCTGGGGATGTCATTCCCATCGTTGAACGTATCCTGGCCGTCATGATTCCCCCCTTTTTGTTGGAAGGCCATGAACTTCACGTCACCAGTAGTATTGGCATTGCCCTTTATCCCCAAGACGGCAAGGACGAAGAGACCCTCGTGCGGAATGCCGATGCCGCGCTCTACCGCGCCAAAGCGCAAGGACGCAATAACTATCAGTTTTATTTGCCGATGATGAACGCCAAGTCATCGGAACTTCTGCTGCTCAACAGCCAACTGCACCACGCCATTGAGCGCGGTGAATTTATCGTTCACTATCAGCCCATTGTGGCGGTTCGCACGGGCGAAATTCGCGGCATTGAAGCGCTGATTCGATGGAACCATCCAGAGAAAGGGCTGCTGCCGCCGGGCACCTTCATTCCCTTTGCAGAAGAGAACGGCTTAATTATTCCCATTGGAGAATGGATCTTAAAAACGGCCTGTGCTCAAAACCAGGCTTGGCAAGCGATGGGGCTGCCAGTGATTCGGGTAGCGGTCAATCTTTCCGCCCGTCAGTTTCAGCAGCCTAACTTGGTAGAAAAAGTAGCAGAAATTTTGCAAGAAACGGGTCTTGCACCCCAGCACCTAGAGCTAGAAATTACTGAAACAACGGTGATGCAGGATGTAGCGTTTACGCGCTCCACCCTTAAAATGCTAAAGCAAATGGGGGTTCATTTGTCTGTGGATGATTTTGGGACGGGCTATTCATCCTTGGGTTATCTGAAGCGATTCCCCCTAGACACCATTAAAATTGACCGCGCCTTTGTCCAAGAGTTAACCCCTTATTCGGCAGATGCGGCCATTATTTCGGCAGTCATTGCCCTCGGTCAAGGACTGAAGCTGAGTGTGGTGGCGGAGGGGGTGGAAACCCCTGAACAACTGAATTTATTGAAGTCGCTACAGTGTGAGGAATATCAAGGCTTTCTGTTTAGCCAATCCCTCACGGCAGAAGAGATCACCCAAATCCTGAAGACACAGCAGGCTCAATGCTTATATATGGCACAATGAGAAACGCCGGATCATTCTAGAAACTCAGGTACTTTTTGTGAGCGCAATTGCCAAAACTCCTCAGCGAGCGGTCTATCCCTTTACGGCGATCGTGGGCCAAGAAGAAATGAAGCTGGCCCTCATCCTTAATGTCATTGACCCCCGCATTGGTGGCGTGATGATTATGGGCGATCGCGGGACGGGTAAATCCACCACGATTCGCGCCCTGGCTGATTTGCTGCCGGATATTGAAGTGGTGGCAGATGACCCCTTCAGTAGTCACCCCACTGACCCAGAAATGATGAGCGATGACGTCAAGGATTGGGTATCTGAAGGGAAACCCCTGACCCTGACCTCTAAAAAAGTGCCGATGGTCGATCTACCCCTCGGTGCAACGGAAGACCGCGTCTGCGGCACCATTGATATTGAAAAAGCATTGTCTGACGGGATCAAAGCCTTTGAACCAGGGCTGTTGGCAAAGGCCAATCGCGGCATTTTGTACGTGGATGAAGTCAACCTGCTCGATGACCACCTGGTTGACGTACTGCTCGATTCCGCCGCCTCAGGCTGGAACACCGTCGAGCGCGAAGGCATTTCCATCCGTCACCCAGCCCGATTTGTCCTGGTCGGCTCCGGCAACCCCGAAGAAGGCGAACTCCGACCCCAACTGCTCGATCGTTTTGGCATGCACGCTGAAATTCGTACCGTGAGAGACCCTCACCTGCGCGTGCAGATTGTTGAAGAACGGACTGGCTTTGATCAAAATCCCCAGACGTTTCTAGAAGATCATCAAGTCCAGCAAACGGCTCTGCAAGAAAAAATTGTAGAGGCCCAGCAAACCCTCAGCAAAGTGAGTTTAGATCATGAACTGCGCGTCAATATTTCTCAGGTCTGCTCCGAGTTAGACGTGGATGGTCTACGGGGCGATATTGTGAGCAACCGAGCCGCAAAGGCCCTCGCTGCCTTTGAAGGCCGAACGGAAGTCACGGTAGACGATATCAAGCGAGTCATTACCCTTTGTCTGCGCCACCGTCTTCGCAAAGATCCGCTGGAGTCGATTGATTCTGGCTACAAAGTTCAAAAAGTCTTCAATCAAGTCTTTGGGGTGAGTGAAGATGATGTCGATAGCCCTCAAAATAATGTCACTACGCCCACTATGGCTGGCGCTACGAGGTCTTAAGCCTCTTACTTAGTTGTCCACATCAAAGAAGCTGAGGTCAATCTCGTCATATTTAACGCTGGTTTTCTTCGAGACTGATAGGCCAGGAAAACCGCGCAGATCTTCTACAGGCTGCGGGGCAATTGGACGCATAACTTTGGGTGAACCCACGCTTTCGAGTACGGCTTCAATTGTTTTGACTAAGTCCTTTAGCCGGATTGGCTTGACCAAGTAATGGAGCGGCTTTTCATCCAGCTTCGCTCGCTCTATGGTCGCTCGATCTGAAAATGCAGTGATGTAGATGACAGGGACTGAGCGCAGGTTCTGGATTGCTCGGTTCGTTTCGATTCCATCTAAAGGCCCTTTGAGCATAATATCCATCAAAATGATATCCGGCAACTTCAGATTGACCGCGTTAATTGCTTCTTCCCCAGAGCTAACGATCCCGGAGATCGCGTAACCTTTGCGTTGCAGATCAAGGGATAAGCTTTCTGCGACAATCAGTTCGTCTTCAACAATGAGAATGGCAGCAAGGTCTTGGGGCATAAAAATCTCGAATATTCAAACGTTTGGATTTAGATACAGACTGAAGGATTGCAGTTAAAGACGGGTTTTGTAGGCTAATTCCGCTAGGCTCAAACAGAAATAAGTCCCTGTTGGGCCAGACTCTTGAGTCAGCGTAGCCTCAAGCTGTCGGGCTAATATACGGACGAGTCGCAAACCTAAGGAAGGACATTGCTGCCAATCGATATGAGGGGCAAAGCCCATGCCATCATCTTGCACAACCAGATGGAGTCCATCCTCTTGATGGGTAAGGGAAATCGAAACCTTGCCCGACCTGCCATCTACAAAGGCATGCTTAAAGGCGTTGGTCACAAGCTCGTTGATGATTAACCCGCAAGGGGTGGCGGTTTCTAGATTTAAGGTGACTGGGGCAATATTAACGCAAAGCTCAATCTCGGCGTCCGCAGACGGCTGAAAGGCTGAGGTGAGATGATTGACCAAATCCCTCACGTAGTCAGCAAAATTCAGTTGCGCTAGGTTTTCAGACCCATAGAGCTGTTCGTGAATCAGTGCCATTGTGCGAATACGGCTCTGACTATCCAGAAACATCGCGATAATGGCATCATCCATCACATAGTTAGATTGCAGATTGAGCAGGCTAATAATAATGTTGAGGTTGTTTTTAACGCGATGGTGAATTTCCTGGAGCAGAATTTCTTTTTCCCCTAGAGATGCTTTGAGTTTGTCTTCAATTTGCCTGCGCTCGGTAATGTCAACGCAATAGCCTATCCATTCCAGCGGGTTGCCGCTGTCGTCATAGACCACTTTTTGCTGATCGTAGAGCCAGCGGTAGGTGCCGTCTTGGTGGCGGAATCGATATTCTTGGCTGATGAAGGGGTGATCGCTCAGCAACTGTACCGAATCTCTATCCTCAGGGTGGATGCAGTTCAGCCAAAAATCAGTCTCGATGGAATCTAGGGACGTATAGCCGAGGAGTGTAAATAGGTTGGTGCCAAAAAAGATGCGCTGATAGTGACTCCCTTGGGCCAAAGAACTATACAAAATACCAGGGCTTGACGACAGAATATGCCCGATTTGCTCTTGCTGAACCACGAGCATCTGTTCGGTGCGCTTCATCACTTCTAACGCCTGCCGCCGTTTTCGGTAGAGTTCTGCTTGTTCAATGGAAATCGCAACATGGGATGCAACTTGCGTGAGCAAATCAAGTTCAGCCGGCAGCCAGTGCCGAGTGTTGGTACATTGATGGGCAATCATAAATCCCCATAGTTTGGATCCCTGTAGATTTACTTTCTGTAAAATGGGAACCACAAGCTTTGCTTTGACGCCCCAGGCTTTTAGCATCGTCAGCATTTGAGGAACTGTGTCGTGGTAGGTTGCTTCAACATCAGACACTGCTTTGTAAGGCATTGTGCTAAGTTCTTGCTGACATTTGACGGAAAGCAGTTCCGCTGAAAACTCAATGTCTAAGGTTGAGGGCCACGGAGCAACAACCGATTCGGCAATAATGGTGCCGATGTTCTGGGCGTCAATCCGGCAGATCGCTAGTCGATCTACCTGAAGACAGCGATGGATCTCTGACGTTGTGGTTTCTAGAATTTGGTCTAGCTCTAGGGACTGGCGAATTTTTAAAATGAAGTCGGCTAAGATTTTAGCGGTTGTGGTTTGGTGCTCAAGAATCTCATTGGTTTCTTGAAGGTCAAGCACCGTATTTTTGAGCTTGGCGTTGGCCTGGAGGGTTAAAAAATTTTGCTGACTGGCTAGGCTGGTCAGTTGATAGTTTTTATCTTGGAGCGTCTGTTCTTTGCGCTGGAGATCTTGGATAATTTTTTCTTGCTGTTGACTGTGGAGGGCGCGCTGGAGGGCGATCGCCACATGACCAGCCAGCCGTTCACCGTGCTCAATTTCAAGGGTTTCCCATCCTCGACGATGGGCACAAGAATGCATCACGATTGCGCCCCAGTCCTGGTTCTGTACCACCAGGGGGATCACTAAACTCGACCGAACCTGCTGTTGCGTAAGAATCTCACGGTATCGATCTAAAAAAGCAGTTTCAAAGACATCATGAATGGCTTCCGCTGTGAACCCTGCTGTTCCACCCGAAAGACTTTGTAGATCCCTGAGGTCAGTGATAGCCATCCCCAAGCTGTTTTGCCATTCTGATTTTGCAGCTTCCGCCGTAATAACAGCCTGTCCATTCTCCTGTTGCTGATAGATTACAACCCGATCAGCCCCCAAATCGGTTTGCAGTAATTGAACCGCAAGATCGAGAATTTCATCACAATCTTGAGATTGCGCAATGTTCAAGAGACTGTCAAAGATTTGATGCTCAGGGCTAGATGGCGGATTGAAGTCCGTTGAAACAGAGTTCCTAGAACCTAAGTTGCCTGAGACCTGTTGACTGTGGCTGTCCAAAACCTGCATGATCATTGACTTAATGGGTTAAAAATCTAAGCATTGGCGTTGGGATCACTCAATCTTTTCTGAGCAAGGAACGGTTTTCCTGAGCATATTCACGCATCTGCTCTGTCATCATCGGTCTATGACGCAGAATTCACATCCGTAAAAAACCTGATATTTGAGTGGATTGTTTACCGGGCTGTGCGTATTTACGCCCTAAAAAACCGGTGCCCTGTTCCATGAGATAGGATTTGAAAGCGTGCATCATTAAAATTGCATCCTGTTAAAGTTCCGTTCACACCTTGTTTCCTATGGCTGAATCCCCCACTATTGCCGTCTCACACCTGGGCTGCGAGAAAAACCGGATTGATACCGAACACATGCTGGGCCTACTGGTCGAAGCTGGGTACTCCGTAGATTCCGATGAAGAAACTGCGGACTACGTCATCGTCAACACGTGCAGCTTTATTCAGTCTGCCCGCGAAGAGTCGGTACGGACCCTTGTGGAGCTTGCAGAAGCCAATAAAAAAATTGTGATTACGGGCTGCATGGCGCAGCATTTTCAAGAACAGCTCTTGGATGAACTCCCAGAAGCCGTTGCCCTCGTGGGGACAGGCGATTATCACAAAATCGTAGATGTGATTCAGCGCGTGGAATCTGGCGAGCGGGTCAAAGAGGTCAGCGCTGAACCCACCTATATTGCAGATGAAAACACCCCTCGTTACCGCACCACGACAGAGGGTGTGGCCTATCTCCGCATTTCTGAAGGCTGTGACTACCGCTGTGCGTTTTGCATTATTCCTCATCTGCGTGGGAACCAGCGATCGCGCACCATTGAATCCATTGTGGCGGAAGCCAATCAGCTTGCCGCCGAAGGGGTCAAAGAACTGATCCTGATTTCCCAGATCACCACCAACTACGGGACTGACCTTTACGGCAAACCCAAGCTGGTAGAGCTGCTTCAAGAACTGGCAAACGTAGACGTGCCCTGGATCCGGATCCACTACGCTTACCCGACGGGACTCACCCCTGAAGTGATTGCTGCCATCCGTGCCACGGATAATATTCTGCCCTACTTAGATTTGCCCCTTCAGCACTCCCATCCTGACGTGCTGAAGGCCATGAACCGTCCTTGGCAGGGGCGCGTCAATGATGCCCTGATCGAACGCCTCAAGGCCGAGCTGCCCGATGCCGTGCTGCGTACCACCTTAATTGTCGGCTTCCCTGGCGAGACAGAGGAACAGTTTGAGCATCTGTGCGCCTTTCTGGAGCGCCACGAGTTTGACCATGTGGGCGTCTTTACCTTCTCTGCCGAAGAAGGTACCGCTGCCTGTGATTTGCCTGACCACCTGCCGCAGGATGTCATGGATGCAAGACGCGATCGCATCATGGCCCTTCAGCAGCCCATCTCTCTTCGTAACAATCAAAAACAAATCGGCAAAACCGTGCAGGTTTTGATTGAGCAAGAAAACCCCAGCACTGGACAGCTCATTGGTCGTTCTGCCCGCTTTTCGCCCGAAGTGGATGGATTGGTTTATATCCATCCCAACCCAGAAGATCCCCAACCCGTAACGGCTCGGCTGGGCACAATGGCCCTCGTGCACATTACAGATGCCGATCCCTACGACTTATATGGTCATTTGGTGACAGTTCAAAATTTATTTAATTTGCCCCAAACTGCCACAGCCTAGAGGATTTCAGGGGTTTTGACCCCGTAAGTCAGGGAATCCTTACCTGTAAATTGTTCGCTTTTTGTAACGGTTTGTTGCAGAATATAAAAGTGCGACTGGGAATCATAGCTAATGCTTCCCTCAAAACGCACTTTTGTTTTAGTGACGCTGCTCTGCTGAATTCCAGTTTACGGAAAGATAAGCCAGATGCTTTGCTTCTTGCTTCATCTCTGTGGATGAGTCTGCTATTTGCCTACCAATGGTGAGTTCTGAGCAGACCTTTTCAAACTTGAGCGGCGGCACATTGTTGACCCGCTATTAGGAGAATACATGACCTCATTGTTCAGTCAGCTCGGTCTGTCTCAACAACGCGTTCAATGTCTCGAAACCTTAGGTTTCTCAGAACCGACACCTATTCAGGTACAGGCTATTCCAATTTTATTGGAAGGCAAAGACATCATTGGACAAGCACAAACAGGGACAGGCAAGACGGCTGCTTTTTCTCTTCCTATTCTGGAGCGCATCGATCCCAAATCTAAGGCGGTTCAGGCGCTCATTTTAACCCCAACCCGTGAATTGGCGCTTCAGGTAAGCCAGTCCATTCAAGGCTTTAAGGCAAACCCCAGCATTTTCATATTGCCCATCTACGGTGGTCAGTCTATTGATCGCCAGATTACCCAGCTTCGGCGCGGTGCGCAGATTGTGGTTGGGACACCTGGTCGCGTTTTAGACTTGCTCAACCGAGGCGTTCTGGTGCTTGACCAGCTCATGTGCTTTGTGTTGGATGAAGCCGACGAAATGCTGAACATGGGCTTTATCCCAGACGTTCGTCAAATCTTGAGCAAAGTGCCAAACACACGCCAAACTGCGTTTTTCTCGGCAACGATGCCCCCAGAAATTTATCGTCTGACCAAGCAGTTTCTTAAAGATCCCGTTACGGTCAGTATTAAGCAGGCTCAAGCTAGCCCACTTCAGATTCGTCAAATTGCCTACCGCGTACCTCGCATGAATGCTCGTGCTGCGGTATTGCAAACGGTTTTGGAGCTAGAAGACCCCGATACGGCCATTATCTTTGTACAAACCCGACGGGAAGCCGCAGATTTAACCAATCGCCTTCAGTCATCGGGCTACAGCGTAGACGAGTACCACGGCGACCTTAGCCAAAGCCAACGGGAACGGCTATTGCTGCGTTTCCGCCAAAAGCAGGTGCGCTGGGTTGTGGCAACGGATATTGCTGCCCGTGGGATTCACGTTGATGATTTGACCCATGTGATCAACTACGATGTGCCCGATAGCCAAGAAAGCTATGTTCACCGGATTGGACGGACTGGACGTGCGGGTAACGAAGGTGTAGCCATTACCCTGGCTCATACCTCTGAGCGCTGGAAGATGCGTCAGATTGAGAACCATGTGCGTCAAGAGATTCCTGTTCTTCCCACCCCAACGCGGGCGCAGATTGAGGAGCGTCGTCTTCAGAAGCTGACGGGCGAAATGCGTGAAGCCCTGATGGGTGAGCGCTTGGCTTCTTTCTTGCCGATGATTTCGACTTTGAGTGAGGAGTTTGATATTCGGGCGATCGCCGCTGCGGCTTTGCAGATGGCGTTTGACCACTATCCTGCCATTACCACTCAGCTTGAGGAAGAACTTCAGACGTCTCGACCTATCAAAAACCTTAATAAGGTGATCAAGGTGGAGCGTCCCCAGCAGGTTCCTTCGGGTGCTTCTCGTTAGGGCTTTGGCCTTAGTTTGAATAAATAGAAATGGCTAGAGGTCTCGTTCTTAAGAGATTTCTAGCCATTTTTTATGGTTTGAGAAACCTATCGAGATCTTGTCATCAAGGACGTGGAGCAAACTTACGTTTTGATAGAGGAGCGATCGCTAGCTTTTCCAGAGCGGTTACGCACCAAGAGGACGCCCATGACCCACCCCATTGACCTATGGGTACCTTTAGCCTTGCTGGGACTCATCATCGTAGCGGCTATCTATTTCGGCACAATTCGCCCTTGAACGGGCTAATAGGATTGGTCATTTACTCCTTTGGAGAGGCGCAATGCGTTGTGTCCCCAGTTAATTGTGGGTGATTTTCATGTCAGAAATAGCCTTAAACTGTTTCTGCAAGTTGTGCATTAAGGTCGATCAGATCGACACCATGTTGTTGAAACAGCTCTGTTAGAGTGGAGTTCCCAGTTTCAGCCAGCCGAACGAGTCCCCACAAAAGATGTTCCGTGCCAATTGACTTCTTCCCTTTGAGCCGGACGATTTGCAACGCCAGATCCAGAATGAACTTACTCTCTTGGCTAAACTTTGGTGTTTTACGAGACTCAAAGGAATGTTCATCGATTTCGAGATCTAACGTTACACCATTGACCTTAAGCAAACGTGCGGAGGTCGTAGCTGGATCAGCTAATAAGCCAGCCAACAGATGCTGTGGCTCAACTTTTGAGGATTGCGTTTTTGAGGTTTCATTTTGGGCAAACTTGACGGCGTTAACTGCCGCTTCGGTAAACCGCTCGAATCCAAAGTCGAACCCGAGAAAGTTTGTGAATCGCTCAACAAGTGTTTGCATGGAATTCTTTGCCTCGTGGATAAAAATATCTTGAATGCCAACGTTTAATAAACTTGCAATTCTGAACGCCATGTCTAAACTGGGGTCGAATTTGCCAGACTCAAACCCATTCACTGCCTGACGACTGACTCTTAACTCTCTAGCCAGATCGGCTTGCGACCATTGGCGCAGTTGTCGGAGTTCTTTCAGTCGGTTTTTCATGGCATTGTCCATAGATGTCAAGTAACACTTTACATCTAAACAGAATAAAACGTCAAGTAACACTTGACAATAGCTTGGGGTCGTAGCGTGGGAAAGCTATATTTGAAGGTAGAGCGTTCTTTGAAGGTGAGCGGGGAAAATGCCTCTTTTAGTCAAGATGTGACTCAAGCTTTTATGAAGCCAGAATCGAGTAAATGCAAATGGGGTGACAGGGTGAGAGCAAGGCTTGATGACCAAATCATTTTCATCCATCAAGAGGACATACCGCCTTTTAAAAAAGGAGGTTCTGTGGTGCGCAACAGTTATTTCTGGGCCATGAAGGCGATCGCAGGGTATGCCCCGCGTCATGGTGATTGGGAGTATGAGGCTGAGGTCTGGGTGGCGCTCAAACGAGTATTAATCGCGTTTCAGGATTCGGGTTACTTAGGTTTAAGCGAAACCCAGCTTCAGTTTCCTGTAGATCAACTGGAAATCCCTGATGCAGTAAGGGATGTTTCAACTTGGCAAGCTATAAGCTAAATTTTTATGAGATTTTGAAGCTTCCTCAGGCAAGGGTTGAGCAATCCAATCCTTCATATTGATGGAGAAATTGCATTAGCATCGCTTTGATTTGCGTAACTCCACCCTGAACATTGGATTCAATATTGAGCGCTATTACTGGGTCATGGAGCGATAACCGGAGCAAAAACCAACCATCTTCATTGGGTTCCAGACAAGAAACCCTTACCCCTTCGTAATTATTGGGCACATTTTTCCAATTGGGTTGAGATTGAGTAAATTCCTGCAACTGCTCAATGACCGTCAGTCCATAAGTCTTAAAATCCTTCGCGGTCATCTTAATCCGAAACTCCTCGCTCTCTTGAGGTGCTTTCAGGGTGGCAATCAAATCCGATAATGATTTTCCTTCAAGACTTAAGCGGGCGAGTTCAATCAGTAGCTTACTCACCAAATAAGCCCCATCGTCCAAAAAGTAGTTCTCCTTCATCGCCCCGTGACCGGACGTTTCGATCGCCAACCAAGATTCCTGCCCCACCTGATTTAACCGGATTGCCTCATCAATGACGTTTTTGTAGCCGCGCTTGAACCGATGGTGAACGCCCTTCAAGCCTGCTTCGATAAACTGAGTCAACCCATCAGAAGTGACAGAATCCGTCACAATTGTGGTGCCGGGATGCTCCCGCAAAACGATCGCCGCAATCAACGCAATGAGAT
>JANLSD010000255.1:0-9490 GCA_031362245.1 Acaryochloridaceae cyanobacterium OTE_25_metabat_464
CCTTCCACTTCTCCAGTGAACAAGTCTGTAAAGATACTCATCACCGTGCGTTGACGTGTTTTAATATTCACGCTTAAAGACATCCCCGATTGCAACGGCAGGTTTTGACTCGCCATCTTTAGGTTCTGACTATCGAGCTTAATCTTAGCTGGGAAACTATAAAAGTTTCGCACTTGCGTTGGCGGCAGCGCATCGGATCCAACCCAGGTCAATTTCCCTTTAATATCCCCAAACTCGCTAAAGGGAAAAGAATCCACGCGCACATCCACATCCATTCCTGGCCTGACAAAACCAATATCTTTGTTGGTGATAAACACTTTTGCCAAAAGATTGTCGGAAGGCACAATTTTGAGAACTGGCTCAGTGGGATTTGCAACAAATCCAGGGGCTTTGGGTTTAAGTTCAAAGACAATCCCATCGGCAGGAGACTTGATCTCTTGGTAGTTGAGGGTCAGATTGGCCTGGTTGAGTTTGTTGTCCATTTCAGCAATTTGCTTCTCGTTTTCAACGATGGTTTTGGCAAATTGGCTATCAATCTGAGCAATTTGTTTCTCATTGGCCGACAACGTCCCCAGCACATCCTTGCGCGAGGTCGATACCGTATTGTCTAGTTTTGCATTGGTCTCGGCGATCGCCAAGGTCAGACGAGCCTCCTCTTCCCCCAGCCGATCCACATCAGCCTGGGATTTTTGCACCGCTTCTTCTTGTTTGACCTGTTCTACTTTGGCTAACCCGCCCGAGGCCACCACAGGCTTAATGGTTTCCAGCAAACCTGTGTTGGCAGTCAGAGATTTGGATGCACTCGCCCGTTGGATCTGGGTTTGTAAAAGCTGTTTTTGCAATTGCTCAGACTCTAGGCGCGCCGCAGTAGCACGAGAAGATTCTTCCCGAAGGCTGGACTGTAAACGCATCTGCTGTTCTGGACTGAGCAAGACACCCTGACTATTTCCCCTAACCTGTGATCGATAAAACTGACTTTCTTCAATCAACGCTTGACGACTTTGAGCCAGGGCAAGCATCCGAGAAGGCACAAGAACGCGGGAAGAAGGGAGGTTAATCCGTCCCGTTTCATTGGTGAGCTGCTGTCGATAGAATGCATTTTCTTCCAGCAGCGATTGACGCACCTGCCCCAGGGATGCAACTTCTGACTGAGTTCCTTGAGGATCAAGGCGCAATAGCACATCGCCTTTTTTAACGCGCTGCCCCTCTTTGACCAAGATTGCTTTGACGACACCTGTCACCGGAGACTGTACTTCTTTGACAGCCCCTTGAGGTTCTAACTGACCCGAGGCAGGAATGGCTTCGTCAAACTTAAACCAATTGGCCCAAGCCAGAAGGGCCGCTGTACTGCCCACCAGTACCCAGATAATCACCCGTGACCAGATGGGAGACTGTTGCAGCAAGACCGGACGATCAAACACCGCCATGGAAGCAGGAGCCGCTTTGGTTAAGGCCCCGCTGGGGGATGCAACCAGCGCATTGCTTCTGGGTTCAAGGGCTTTGAGGCCAGTTGCCTCTGGGGGAGCCACAACCATTGTGCCCCCTTGGATGGTGCCTCCTGGAGACGCCATTGCAGCCGCAGGAGACAATACTTGAAGATTGGGACCAATTTGAAAATGACCTTGGCGCACCGACCGAATAGCCTCAGCCAGTTCTTCGGAGGGGATGCCTTTGTAGAGATAGCCATGAACACCCACCCTCAGGGCAGGAAGCAAGGCCGAGGGATCGTTTTGGGCGGTGAGCACTAATAACTTGGTTTCAGGAAAGCGCTCTTTAATTTCTTTCGCTGCACCAAAACCATCCAAAACAGGCATTTCCAAGTCCAGTAGCAGCACATCTGGCCGCAGCTTCTCGACCTGTTCGACTGCCTGACGACCATTCTCGGCAATGCCTACGATTTCAATATCGGCGTAGGACTTTAACTGAGCTTGAAGAACAAGGCGAATGGATGCTTGATCATCCGCAATAACGATGCGAATCATATAGAAACCCTAATTAAGCATGGCTTGAGCGGAAACTGAAGTTTGTGCATTACTGCTGGCACACGGTTTTAGGTTGTTATGCCTGTAATTCTTGTTGTTGATAGAGGCAATAGTAGAGACTGCGCAGTTCCATCAGTTCAGCATGGGTGCCCTGTTCCATAATTTTGCCCTGATCCATCATCAAAATGACGTCAGCGGTTTGGAGGCTTTTGAGTCGATGGGTGATAAAAAAGACGGTACGGTCTTTGAACACTTGGGAGAGGTTTTCAGAAACCTGGCGCTCTGCCAGATAATCTAGGGCGCTGGTGGCTTCATCCAAAATCAGGAGTCGGGGATTTTGGAGGACGGTGCGGGCGATCGCAATTCGTTGGCGTTGCCCCCCTGACAAAGCAGAACCCCGCTCACCCACACGGGTATTGTAGCCCTGGGGAAGCTGCATGATAAATTCATGGGCATAGGCCACCCTTGCTGCTTCCACAATCTGTTCTGCTGTTGAGTCAGGACGAGTCAGGGCAATGTTTTCCTGTACTGTACCGTCAAAGAGTAGGCTGTCTTGGAGCACCATGCCCACCTGTTGGCGCAGGGAGTAAAGTTCAACCTTGCTGACGTCGTAGTCGTCTAGTAAAATCTGACCACTTTTCGGTTCATAAAGGCGCATCAACAGCTTCATCAGCGTACTTTTGCCAGATCCACTTTGCCCCACAACCCCGACAAAGGTGCCTGGTGCAATGTCTAGATGGACATTCTGAAGCTGGAGTGGCCCATTTTCTTTGAAACAGAAGTTCACGTCTCGGTACTGCACTGCGCCTTGAATGGTTGGGAGCGGAATATTAGACCGATCCTCTGGGCTAACCTCTTGAGGATGATCCAAAATATCCGCCAACCGCTCTAGAGACAGTGCCGTTTCCTGGAAGTTCTGCCAGAGCTGAATCAGGCGTAGCAGCGGACTGGTGGTATATCCCGCAATAATCCGAAACGCAATGAGCTGTCCCAAGGTGAGGGTGCCTTGCAGCACCAGATAAGCGCCCACCCACAGCAGCATCAAACCGGACAGCTTATTGAGGAAGCCGCTCATGGCTCCAGCGGTGGTAGAGGTGATCACTGCGCTAAACCCAGCACTCACGTAACGGGCGTAGCGCTCCTGCCACTGCCAGCGAGAATTGAGTTCAATATTTTGGGCTTTCACGGTCTGAATCCCAGAGACCACTTCCACTAAGTAGGATTGGGTTGCCGCATTTTGCTCGGCTTTCAGTCGGGTCTGTCTGCGGATGATAGGCGAGACCAGCAGCGTCATCAAACCAAACAACGGCACCGTTGCCAGGGCCACAATGGTTAACAGCCAGCTATAGAACACCATCACGGCGATATAAACCACCGAAAATACGGCGTCTAACACCACGGTGAGGGCGGTGCCCGTCAAAAACTGCCGGATATTTTCCAGCTCGTTGACGCGGGTACCCAGTTCGCCCACGGGCCGTTTTTCAAAGTACCGCAGGGGCAGCCGCAGGAGGTGATCAATCACCTCAGCGCCAAGGGCCAAGTCTATCCGGTTGGTGGTATCGACAAACAAGTAGGTACGGAAACTGGTGAGGAGGGCTTCAAAGATGGCAACGCCCACCAGTAAAATCCCTAGGACGTTGAGGGTGCTGGGGCTGTTTTGCACCAGCACTTTATCAATGATGAGCTGGGTGACGAGAGGATTTGCCAGGGCAAAAAGCTGAACCACAAAGGACGCAATCAGGACTTCAATCAGCACTTTGCGGTGCTTTAGGACGGAGGGCCAAAACCACGCTAGGTTAAAACGCTTATTGGGGGTTTCAGCGGTGCGATCTAGCAATAGAACGGGGAATGGCGTGCCGTCTTCTGGGAGCAAGATGGAAGGACGTTTGCGCACAATGCCGTGCTCTGGAATCCCCAACACCACTTCTGAGGAGGTCATGCGGTAGATCACCACCAGGCGATCTTGCCAAATCATGAGGGCTGGCGTGGGAATTTGAGTGAACATCGCCGAGGATGCTTCTATCAGTTGGGCACGAATGCCCATGGTTTCGGCGATCGCCCCATGAATGGGCAGCGACAGTGACCCATTGCGCTCCGTCTGGGTAATCAGAATGCGGCGAACCACATCCCGCCGGAACGGCACATCCAGGTGCTTTGCCAACATTTGGAAGCAGGCCAGTGCCCCATCAATCTCGCCCCGTCCTGAAGTAAAAGGATACTTGGAGGCTTTTTTGGAAAGTAGGGTATCCGCCTCTGGGGGGCGTTCTGGGGCTTCGGGAATCTCGGCCCAAGGGAGTTCTAGAACGGTGGAGGACGTATTCTCGACGGTGGAAGTTGACACCGTAATGGGAAAGCCAATCAGTCGGACGGGTTCTGTGGAGCGACTGAAGGACGTACCGTTGGAGGGATCAACGGAGCTGCCAATCTCTGTGGCAATGGCGCTGCTGCTGATAAACCATTGGAACGCTGGGTTAAGGGTGGCTTTGGCACGAGGGGGAAGGGTTTGGACGATCGCCTGGGGCCAAGCCTCTAGGGCAATTTGCTTGAGGTCGGTACTGCCATCGGCGCGCTGTAGGAGCTGTTTGCCTAAAATTTCAAACACTTCTAAAACACTGGCCCGCTGCTCAAATACCTGAGCCAGTTCAGGCTCTTGGGCCAAAAGCTTCAAAAATGCTTCGGTGGCCAGGGTGAGGCAGATGGTTTCAGTGGAGGCGATCGCCGTTTCTAGGGGGCGATCGCACAGTAGGCCCAGCCAGCCTAGGGTCTCCCCTGGCTCCAGAAATTGGAGCGTCAGTGGGTTTCCGGTGCGTGGGTCGTAGCCGATGAGACGGACTTGACCTTGGTAAATGATCGAAAACTGCGTGGGCAGGAGCTTGTTGGTAAAAATAGCCCGCCCCATCGGGTAGCGAAGGGGCTTAAATTGCTGCGAAAGCTGTTGCAGTTTCTGGTCAGAGAGTTTATCAAAACCCGGCACCGTTTTCAGAAATGCAGTCAGTGCGATAAGAGGCTGGCTTGGATTTTCGGTCATAGGATTGCGTCAGTCGGGATTGCGTCAGCCGAGGTAGATAGTTGAATGGTTTGAATTTGCTGCTCTAGCCATTCTTGAAAACGGCGCTCTAGGAGCTGCCGCCGAATGGTGTCATCCAACTGCGCGGGCAGATATTGCTCCAGCCGCACAATCACGAACCACTCTTCTAGTCGCTGGGGGGGACACAGTTGACCCGGCTGACTGGTGGAGAGAATCTGCATCAGTTTGGGATGCATGGTGGATGCAACGACAGGGCCAATTAACCCGTTGGTTTGGGCCTCAGGCCCTTCAGAATACTGAGGCGCAAGATCGGCAAAGGTTTGTTCCCCTTCTTTGAGTCGAAAATACAGCTCTTGGGATAACTCAGCATTTTTGGTTCTGAGGATCGAACAAATGAAGCGATCCATTTGAGCCTTACTTTTTAAAAAGTCTGCCTCTAGGTGGCCGTCCCAGGTGAGATGCTTAAATTTTTCGAGTTTGAGCTGCCGTAATGCTTGAGCAGATAGCTGATCAGCACTCATACGGTAATAATTTAACCAAGCCTGACGCTGCGCTTCTTCTTTGAACTGCGGCTGCGCATAAAACTGCTCTAAGGCTGCGGCTTCTTCCTCTGGATTCAACCTAATATCTTGGGTTGCCTGCCCGATGACCTGTTCCTTCAAAAGCTGGGGCAACATCTGATACTGGGTTATGAGCGCCAGCAGATCTGGAGCGCCTAAGGTGCGATCGCCAAGCGTGATATAAGGGTTCACGGACAATGATTTCTCATGAGTGACAACAAGTAAACAGGATTGGCAGGATTGGGAAAGACTAGACCTCTATACATAGAACTAAACTCAGTATTCCCGCCAAGAGACCAAAACATCCATCCCCCAAGCCCCCTATCCCCAAGGGTCTTAAAAATCATCCAAATTGTATGAATTAAGCCATCCACAGCGTTACAGGCGCTAGGCTGCTGCACAGAAAAAGGCGATCACAAACGACTCCTTTAGATATAGATCAAGGTGTCAAAGCACAAACCATAGTCTCTAAGCATACACAAATACTTTAGAGCTATCCAAAGTCTGTTAGCAATTAATCATATCTCTGTCATAGCCAAAGATTTCTTAGCTTCTCTATATCACTAGAATCCATTTAAAAATTCAACAGCGAGGGAAATAAAAAGTTAAAATTTGAATCTCTCAATAATTAAATTATACAATTTAATTCCATAATTCAGTTGTTTATTTGTTAAATAAAATCTTCTTAATTGATAAGATTTCAGTGACAATAAGTAGGGTTGGGTTGAAATACGGAGTTATATTTCAAAATTCAAATCAGCCTTTGACGCTTATCTAGTAACGGTTCTGAGGATTTTACAAAACTTGATTTAGTTACGTTTAACTACCCCAAGCTACTTAGATATTTTATAGTTTTTAATTCATTTTCAATGTAGCCACGTAGTATTGCACATATTCAAAAAAGTATATGTTTTCACTTGAGCTTGCCAATTCATTAGCTTTTCTTTACCTTGAATTAACCACTCCACTGCAATAAGAATATCAGAATGAATGCAGCAGGGGGATTAATGGAGAAAGGAATACCCTGTTTTACTCTAGCGCTATCCTTCTTGATTTTGTAGGCAAAAGCCATATCGTCAATCTTAATATGACGGAAATCTTTTCTTAACCATCGTCTTTTAAGATTAATGCGGGGGACACGTCATTACATTTTTATCCCTCGCATGAATATACAGAATTGAAGTAATTTTAGGGTTGCCTTTGAAAGACTGGACTGGTTTTTGAAAATTGGTCTTTGTTTTACTGTGTCTATATAAATTCGACAGATTTCTTGAGTTAGCTCTAATCTTTACTGAACAACCTAAACCTATGTCTAGTCAGCCAAAAGTGATTGTTCTTTCTCTAGACGGGAATACATATTCTCTTGTTAAGAGCTATCTTGACAATAATCTACTTGATCCAACGAAAGGGTTAGGGCTGCTCCAGAGTAAGGGTGTATTTTTGCCAAATACGACCATTACGCCTTCTCTGACTGCGCCAGGGCACATTGCGATCGCCACGGGTTCCATTGCTTCCCAAAACGACATTAACGCAAACTCGTTTCACCTTATAGAAAGTCCCTTTAACTCCAATATCAGCGGATTTGGCGCTCCTATTGGCGGTTACGACGCGCTCAACCCCAATGGCCCACAAGAAAGCACTTTGCCCACCGCAGAACCGCTTTGGCTAAATTTACGCGCTGCTGGCAAAACAGTTGTTGCAGCTACGTTTCCAGGGGCTGATGGCGTTGACGTGAAGGTTCCAGGATTAGCCAACAGCCCCATTATTCAATCCAAGGCCGACCGAACCGTTGATTACACGGTTCCCTTTGGAGCTTTTGCAGGGGTTGGTGCGGAAGGATTTAGTCTAACCAGTACAGACTTCAGTGCGGCACCCTCTATAACTGTTTCGCAGCTTGCAGCAGCGGGCAGGGCAACGTTTAGTCCCGTGCTGCAAAAGACGACGAGCCTGAGCAAGTTTACCGTGGGCGGCGTTAGCTACGATATCCAGGCCGCTGCGCTAGACACCACCAACGACAACACTGTTAATTACGACACGATCGCCTTTTTCGACAAAACAATCGGCATTCAACCTGGCCCCTTTAGTCTCCCTTCAACAGGGCCAGCCTACGTTAAGGCCAGCGATAAAAAATCTCAGCCCTTTTACCTGGACGGGAGTTCTAATAAGGCGGGTCTGGGATTCTATGTCAGTAATTTAGCGCCCGATCTCAGCAGTGTCCGCATCGCCCGTTATTCCGCCAACGCAATTCCTCTGCCAGCGGAAAGCCCTGCTGTGATTGCCGATGCCAATGATATTAACAACAACGTTGGGTTTTGGGCACCTCAAGCAGATTTTCGGATTCCTGAGAAGCTTAGCCCTGGATTCACCAGCTTTCCTGATGCCGAGTTAGAAGCAATCTATGAAGATCAGGTCAAATCCTTTGTGGAGTATCAAACCAAAGTTCTCCTGAGGAGCATTAAGCAAAACCCAGGTGCAGATCTGGTGTTGGGCTACATTGAGCAGCCCGACGGTTCAGAGCACCAGTTTCTCATCACCGATCCGCGTCAGGCGACAGACCCAACCAACCCCAATTCGATTCTGGGCGGTCAAGATCAAGCCAAAATTCAGCGCTATAAAGACTACACCCTCAACGCCTATAAAGTTGCCAACGATGCGGTTCAAAAGATCATTGATGAAGTTGGGGTGGATGCCAATGGGGTACCCAATAGCAACATCATTGTCGTCTCAGATCACGGCTTTGCACCGTTTCACACCGCCGTTAGCATCAACAACCTGCTTAAGAACTCTGGCGATGCTGACCTGTCGGATACGACAAAAGTTCGGGCTGTGAGCAGTGGCCCTGCGGTCAATGTTTACATTAACGTCAAGGGTCGTGAACCCAACGGAACCGTTGACCCTGCTGACTATCCCAGAATTCAACAGAAGATCTCAGCCTTGCTACAAGGATTTCAAGATAGCAATCCCAATTACGCCCCTTCTGGCCCTGCATCGGTATTTGATAAAGTTTACGCCCGTCCGGTTCCAGCCAATCCAACGGCTGCCGATATCATCAAAGGCACGAGCGAATTTATCGGTCAAGATTCTGGGGATGTCTTTGCTTTATTAAGTTTGGGCTATAACTTTGACGGCACCCAAGCCACACCCGTCAAGCGTTTGGGCGATAACCAAACGGCTACTGCACCCGTTTTTTCTGTGCCGAACTTCTATGGCGCACACGGCTACGACCCCACCTCACCACAAATGCAGGCCATCTTTTTTGCAGCGGGGCCAGACATTGATCCAAAAGCGATTACGCAGACCAGCATTAACAACATTGATATTGCGCCCACAGTTGAAAAGATTTTGGGGGTACAGCCCGCAGCCACCGTCCAAGGGAAAGCGCTTCCGGGTGTTCAAAAATCCCTGGATGCGTCTTTGCCCAATGGCGTTGCCAGCGGAGACACCACCCAAACCACTTCGGTCTTGTGGACGCACTCTACCAATATTGGGGCTGTGAAGTTTGAGTACTCTACAAAAT
Organism: Acaryochloridaceae cyanobacterium OTE_25_metabat_464; assembly: GCA_031362245.1. GTDB lineage: Bacteria > Cyanobacteriota > Cyanobacteriia > Thermosynechococcales > Thermosynechococcaceae > JAAURS01. The sequence continues at coordinate 9,088 of JANLSD010000255.1, forward strand.
CTGACTTCAGCACCATTGCCGGAACCAAAACCGTTAACGTCACTGACCCACTACAACCCGTCAAGGCTGAAGTATCTGGGCTAAATCCCAATACGCAGTATTTCTATCGCGTTACCGATGCTTTGGGTAAAACCAGTACAGGGAAATTTAAGACTGCTGCGCCTTTGGGTGCCACGACAGGTTTGACCTTTGGGGTATCGGGAGACTGGCGGGGTGAGTTGGCCCCGTATCCGGCGATCGCCAATGCTCCAGGTCGCAACCTAAGTTTCTTCATCGAGTTTGGGGACACGATTTACGCCGATGTACCTTCCCCCGACCTCAAAAATCCCGATGGCACCGAGAAAGCTCAAGCCACAACATTGGACGATTACCGGACGAAGCACAATGAAGTTTATTCCGAGCG